>NZ_JBGCBY010000011.1:0-257904 GCF_041262165.1 Streptacidiphilus sp. MAP12-16 | reverse complement strand
GGCGCCGTCCTGGCCGAGCAGAGCGACGAGTGGGCCGAACAGCGCCGGTACATGGGATCCGAGATCCTCGGACGCTGCCGCCTTCACCTGATCGAGGGAGAAACCGGACCGGAAACGCACCCAACATCCCTCACTGCATAACCTGTCAACGAATCACCGAGTGGCCGTCAATACACCACTCCACTGGACTCCACCGTCTCGGCGTTGGCGTTTGCCTGAGTATGCCCATCGCCTGAAGGCACCGGCGACGGAACCAGGGTGCAAGCCCTGGGCGCGTTCGAAATCCGCGATTTGACGATTGGCGGAGAGGGACAGACCTCGTATCACTGGCGGCCGGTGAATAACTGCAGGTCGGCCGTATGCGTTGCGTCGCGGTAGCTGTGACCTGATCTCGCCCGGTGATCGGCGAGGCATGGCGACTTCCAGGGAAAACGGTTGATCGGAAGGTGTCCGGTTGACCATAGCGACGTGCGACCAGTGGGCTCAAGAGCGTCGAACACGCGATCCCTCCTGGGTGCTGCCGTCGGTGCTCAGGCGGTCTGGGCGACTTCGTTGTTCTCTCGTTCCGCGAGGAACTCGTCGAGGAGCTGGAAGAGGACCTCGATCGCGCGGGCTTCGTGCTCGGGCGGCAGGTTCCAGGGGTTGTCCCACCCGCCGGGCAGGGCGATGTGCAGGACCTGGCTGGGCCAAGCGTGGTTGCAGTCCTGTCCTCGGCGGGCGACGAGCCACTCGTGCCATCCCGACAGTCCCGGCGCCCCGTGCCGTGCCGAGCTCTGGTCGTATCCGGTGAGGAATGAGGTCAGAGACAACTGTCAATGAACTGCCGAGACTCTCATGTCGCCTATGTCTTGAGGCCACACATGACATGCGCCGGTTGGCGTGCTCAATCACCGCGAAGACGTACAACCGGCTACCCGTCAGGGTGCGGGTCTCCAGGAAGTCGCAGGCCAGCAGCTCATCGGCCTGGGAGCGCACGAAACCGGCCCAGGTGGTGCGGTCCCGCTGCGGCGCGGGGTCGATGCCGTTCTCCCTCAAGATCTCCCATACCGTGGATGCGGCGGTCTTGATGCCCAGGGCGGCGAGTTCACCGTGGATTCTGCGGTAGCCCCACGGGCTCTTCTCCCGCGCCAGCCGCAGGACCAGAGCCCGAATCGAGCGCAGAGTGCGCAGTCGACCAGGCCGCTTGGGCGCACACGTCGCGGCATGCCGACGTCTCAGCAGGTCGCGGTGCTCTACCTTCCTTGCCGGGTTGACCCCAGCCATTCGTAGGGTTGGGGAGCCCAGGGGAGCTGGGTGTGGCTTTCGCGGTGCTGCCAGACGACATGGCTCAGCTGGCTTGGCCGCCCGGCTCCCCACGACGACTCGGCCGCCGATTGGGAAGTGCGAGAAGGTCGCTGTGTAGAGCAATGCCGGCGAGGTCGTCCGTGGCTCACGAGACAAGTACGACCGACTGGAGCATGCTGAGCCGGATCTGGGTCGGAGCCGACTGCGGCAGAACCCACCACCACTGCCTGGTCATGGACGCCGAGGGCAACACGTTGTTGTCCAGGCGTGTGCTCAACGACGAGGCCGAACTACTGGAGCTGATCGGGGACATCCTAGAGGTCGCCGACAACAGCGAGGTGACCTGGACGCTGGATATGACCGGCGGCGAGCCTGCCCTGCTAATCGCGCTGCTTGTCAGCCACGGCGAGAAGCTCCAGTACATCCCCGGCATCGCGGTGAGCCGGGCCACCGACAGCTACCGGGGACAGGGGAAGACCGACGCCCGGGATGCACGGGTGATCGCCGACCAGGGCAGGATGCGTCGCGATCTCCACCCGATCAGGCCTGGCGACGAAGCGGCCATCGAACTGAGGCTCCTGACGGACCGCCGGGCTGACCTGGCCAAGGACCGCACCCGCACGATCAACCGTTGCCGGGCCTTGATGAACAGCATGTTCCCTGGCCTGGAGCGGGTCCTGGACCTGGGCACCGTCGGCGCACTGGTACTGCTGACGGGATACCAGACCCCTGCGGCATTGCGCCGCATAGGTGTCAGCCGCCTGACGACGTGGCTGCGGAACCGGAGAGTCTACAACGCCGGCGCGCTGGCCGCCAGGGTGGTCGAGGCCGCTGGACACCAGCAGACCTCGGTGGCCGGGGAGAAGGCGATTGCCATGATGGTCCACACCCTTGCGAAGGAGGTGACGCTCCTGAACGAGAAGATCGCCGAGACCGACAAACTCATCCAGGAGCGGTTTC
This sequence comes from Streptacidiphilus sp. MAP12-16, assembly GCF_041262165.1. Taxonomy (NCBI): domain Bacteria; kingdom Bacillati; phylum Actinomycetota; class Actinomycetes; order Kitasatosporales; family Streptomycetaceae; genus Streptacidiphilus; species Streptacidiphilus sp. MAP12-16. The sequence goes on along the minus strand of NZ_JBGCBY010000011.1, from coordinate 255,660 downwards.
GCCAGCACGAACTCGCGGAGATAGTCCAGAGCATGCCCGGCATCGGCCCTCTTCTGGGGGCCGAGTTCCTGGCCGGCATCGGCGGTGACCTGGACGCGTTCCCCTCCCCGGACCGCCTTGCCGCGTTCGCGGGCCTTTCCCCGGCCCCCTCGGGACTCCGGCAAAGTCAGCGGCAACCACCACCGCCCCATGCGCTACCACCGCCGCCTGCAACGCGTCTTCTACGCCCCCGCGCTGATCAGCATCCAATGCGATCCGAACTCGCGGAGGTTCTACGACCGTAACGCGCAGAAGGGAAGCGACACGACCAGGCCGTCCTCGCCCTCGCGAGGCGCCGCGTGAACGTCCTTTGGGCTCTCCTCCGTGACCGAAGGTGCTACCAAGTCAGGCCACCACTGATCACGGCAGCTTGACAACCAGCATTGGGAAGCCAGCGCCGCAGCGTGTCCGGGCGCACCAGCAGCTGGAATTACGGGCCTGCCGACCTGGCGTTGCAGGACGGCAAGCTGATGGCGCAGCGCAAGAATCTCGACGTCCTTGTCACGGTCGCTCATCGGCAGCAGACCTATGAGGGCAAAGGTGTTCGTCATCATCGCAAGGTAGACCAGTCGCAGCACCGAACCATCATGCCGCCCGCAGGCGGCGATTTGGCGAGCGAACCGGCCCCGGACCGTGCCAAACCAGCGTGCAGGGACGAACGGCCATCAGGCCGCTGGCCTGGCCAGATGGCCAGTCGGCACCCACAGCGCTCCAGGAGCCACGAATCAGGCCGTCAGGAAATCTAGTCCCCAGGCCGAGGTCGTACTGGACGCCATCTGATACAACTCGGCGACTTCCTTTTCAAAAAGCACCAAGACCGCATCCGGAAGATATGCAGGAGCATCGTCCCGGATTTCTCCTAGGGCAATAACAAACGATGGCCCATCTTCAAGGTCGAAGCGAAGGGCCCAGACAGAATTCGGACAGCCCAGATTCGCAATGTGCCACGCAACCCCAATGCCCCGAATGGTCAGCCCAATAATTGACGACCACTCAGGCAAATCAGAGACATCAACCGAATCAATCAAACTGCCTGAGGAACCATCACCCAACGAAGCCGAGGAGACTCCAAGGAACTCATTTTCCCCCTCCATCTCCCACCGCAGGGCAAGCCTGCGCCCGTTAGCCAACGCGAGCTCGACGCCGTGGTCAACTTCGTGCACAAGTCCGCCTTCCCGCCCGTCAGGCCACTGCGCGCCCGACGGGACGAGATAGCTGACGGAGGAGATGCGCGAGCCAACGACATCGCACAGCAGGCCGAGAAGCCCTTCTTCGCCGCCAGTTGATGTTGGGTATGTCACGGATAGACTCCGAAGTACTGGAAGTTGCCATTCGCATCGAAGGTGGCGCCAACGAACCTACCATTGACTACATCATTCCCAATGATTCTGTAGCCGCCCGAAAATCCTCCGCCGGTCACAAGCTGGAAGTCAGCGTTAGGGTCCGTAAGAATTCCATCGAGCAACGTCTGCCCTGCACCGTCAAGACCCTTGCCACCGACGGTGGGAAGTTCGCCGCGTCCCATATGTTTCTGATATTCACGGCCAACGCGCGTAAGGCCATTCTTGTCTGCCCGCATTCCACTCTGCGAGGCAGCCTCAAAATCAAATCCAGCAGGGCAAGAAGTGTTATGAACGAGGACGGCCGTGTCGCCCGCTTCTACATAGTACGTGTGGGTCGTTGCGATGGTGAGGTCGTTGGTGCGAAGGGCCTGCTGGAAGTGTCTGACTGCAAGGATCAGAGTGGCGGTGCCGTCAACCGAGCGCAGGGCCATGCCTGGCCGGAGGTTCTGGGCGGTGATCCAGGCGTGGTCGTTCGCGACCCAGAAGGGGTGGGTGTCGGTTGCCGTCAGATGGGCAGGCCCCTTGGTCGTAGCGATCGTCAGGTCTGCAAAGTTCCTGTCGTCCAGGGTGGTGATCAGTTTCTGGACGACGCGAGGCTGGGTCTTGCCTGTGTCGGGGTCGGTAGCGACCACGAAGTCGCCAGCTTTGATGTCCTTGATCTTTTTTACGGTGCCGTCGGCCATGAGGACGTCGGTGTCGGGCAGGAAGCTGTGGGTGGTGCATAGATCTAGAAGGTTGGAGACAGCGGAGTCGGCTCCCTCAGCTGTTGTGGCCGCGCCGACCTCCTCAACTGTGGTGGCGGCCAGCGTAGCCTCGGCTCCCTCTCCAGCTGGTGGGACCACGAGGGTGAGTACGACCAACCCAATCTTGAAGAAGGCAGCAACGCAATGCTTTCCCTGCGTAAAGCAATGGTAGGCATCCTGGATACCCAGAGGGTCGTCCTGAGCTCCTCCGTTAGTTCCTCCGAGGAGCCCGGCCTTGTTCACGTCCATGCAGAATTTTGCATAATGCGCATCGCTGGCACTACCAACACTCCCGCAAATTCCTTGCGCCCACCGCCCGATCATCTGCCCATAGGACTGATTTCCGCCTTGGCTGGCAGCAAGTTCCTTGAAGGTTTTGAGTCGAATTCCATCAATGGTCGGCTGGCCATCTTTCGACCTACCGATGACCGGCTTACCGCTTCCGGTCGACCCGGTAGAGCCGGTCGTCGTTGTGGGGGTGGGGGGCGGAGGGCAGTTCGTGCCAGCGTAATCGCAATTGCCGTTGTAGCCAGCGGGGTCCAGCCCGGTGGGGTCGCTGTTGGTGATGGGGTTGCTGCCGGCGTAGGTGTAGCCGTTGAGTTGTTGGGGGCTGCTGGTTTCAAGGACGGGGTCGAGGCTGATGAAGCGGCCGAGGGTGGTGTCGTATTGGCGGGCGCCGATGGTGGTGAGGGCGTCGCTGGTGTCCTGGGGTTTGTCGAGGTAGCCGTTGGGGTTGAGCCATGAGCTGCCGGGGGTGGTGCCGCGGGGGGCGCCGTAGGGGGTGTACTGCTTCCAGGAGGGGTTCTTGGCGGTGGAGTCGAGGCTGAGGGTGGCGGTGTTGTGCTGGTCGGACAGGGTGAAGCTGTAGTTGCTGTTGGTGAGCACGGCCTGGCCGCCGCCGGGCAGCGGGTAGCTGCGGACGGCGTTCAGGGAGCTGTTGTTGGTGTAGAGGGTGATCTGCTGGTCGGGCAGGAAGAGGGTGGTGATCGGTCCGGGGTCGGTGCGTTCGATGACGTTGCCGGCGGTGTCGTAGGTGTAGCTGGTGGCGTTGGAGCCGGTGGTGGCGGTCTGGAGTTTGCCTTCGTCGTTCCAGGCCAGGCTCTGTTGGCCAGCAGGGGTAGTGCGGGAGGTGGTGTTGCCGAGTCCGTCGTAGCAGTAGGTGCTGGTGGAGCTGGTGCCGCCGGTGGTGGTTGCGGTGGCCAGGGTGTGGGCGCCGGTGCTGGTGGTGCAGCCGCTCGCGCTGCCGCCGTAGGCGTAGTCGGTCCTGGTGTCGGTGCCCGCGGTCAGCGAGTGCTGGGTCTGCGCCTTCGGCTGGCCGAGCACGTCATAGGTCCAGCTGGTCCAGTACGCACTGCCCGTGACGCCGTCACCGACGGTGGTGGTCACGTTCGAAGACGTGGGCTGGGTCGAGCAGCTGCTGGCGGTGCTGGCGGTGGTCCAGGCCTGGGAGAGGCGGTCCAGCGGGTCGAAGTTGTAGCACTGGGTCTCGGTGGTGGTGCCGTTGCGCAGGTCGGTCTGTGAGGTGATGTTCCCTGACGGGTCGAAGCCGTAGCTGGTGTCGTCCATCGGGGTGCTGGAGACGGCGGTGTTGACCACGTTCTGGTCGTTCAGTGCCCCGGTGTGGGTGTCGTAGGTGTTGGAGACTGTGGCTTGGTTGGTGGCCGAGCCGATGAGTTCCTGGGCGACCTGGCCCAGGTCGGTGTAGGCGACGTTCTGGGTGTAGCCGTTGGTGCCGCCCAGGGTGCACGGCTCGTCCAGGCCGCTGTAGGCGCAGTAGCCGATGGTCGGCGCCTCCGCGGCCATGCCGCCGGCGGCCGGGATCAAGGTGGCCTTGGGCAGGCCGGTGGTGGGGGTGTAGGTGTGCTGGTAGGCGTAGTTGCCGGCCAGCAGGCTGGTGCCGGGCACGGTGTAGGTCTCGCCGAGGGACTCACCGAAGATGTTGAAGCCCGTGGCCTGCACAGTGAAGTTGCCGGCCGTGGTGTACGAGGTGGTGGTGGTGAGGTGGCCGATCGGGTTGGTCACCCCGGACACGTTGGTGCTGTTGTCGTAGACCCAGGAGGCGATCTGGTTGCTGGGCTGGTTGGCCAGCGTCGTGTCGTACTCGGCGGTCTTGCGGTTCAGCTGGTCGTAGGTGAACGAATGGGTGTGTCCGGCCGAGTCGGTGGACTGCAGGATGTTGCCGGCCGGGTCGTAGAGCGTGGGGGAGTTCGCGGGGGTGGATCCGGCGTCGGGGTCGCTCTGGGTGACCGGCTGGCCGAGGAAGTTGTAGCCGGTGGACCAGGTGTCGCCTGCGGCGTCGATGGTCTGGTAGGCGCGGCCCTGGGCGTTGAAGGTGTACTTGGTGGCCTGGGTGGTGCCACTGGTGATCGCGGCGGTGGTGAAGCCGCCGGTCGTGGTGGTGGTTACGGTCGGGGAGGTCGAGTACTCGTCCTTCTCGGTGGTGCGCCCCAGCGCGTCGACCACGCTGGCGGTGGCCACGCCGCCGGTGGGCGGCACGGTGATGGTGCGGTCACCTTGGTACTGGTTGTAGGCGGTCTGCTTGGCCAGGGAGTCGGCCAGCGAGGTGACCACGGTGGGCCGGCCCAGGCCGTCACGGGTGGTCAGGGTCTGCTGGTGGGAGTAGTTGTCGGCCACCGTCACCATGGTGCCGTTCGGGCTGGCGGTGTTGTCCGAGTAGTTGGCGTTGGTCTTGTAGACCCAGCCGTGGGTGTCGTAGAAGGTGTCGCTGATGATGCGCCCGGCCGTGGTGGACACCGCCTGCGCCTGCGTCTGACGCACCCGCATCAGCGCGTCGTAGAGCGTGGTGGAGGTGGAGTAGCCCGACGAGTCGTTCATCGTCTGGGTGGTGACCACGACCGGGGCGGTGGTTCCGGAGGCGGGGAAGGCGTAGGTGTAGAGGAGGTTGGCGGGCGAGCCGGTGGTGCGCGAGTCCGTCCATACCGCGATGACGCGGCCCAGCCCGTCCGAATGCACCGTGGTGACCACGCCGTTGGCGTCGGTCATCAGCTCGGGCAGATTGCGTTCGGGGTCGAGCGTGGTGGTCCCGGTCTGGCCGAGCACGTTGGTGGTTTTGATCGCGGTGGTGGTCAGGTAGGTGGTGTCGGTGTAGGCGGAGGAGTTCTTATTGCCGTTGGCGTCGTAGGAGGCGGTCTGGCGTCCATAGCCGTCGTAGAGGCTGGCGGACTTGGTCTGGTAGGTGAACTGCCCGCCGCTGTAGCCGGTGGCGGTCTGGGCGACGGAGATGTCCCCGAGCGCGGGGGCGGCCTGCGGCCAGGTCGGCGAAGCGGGCTGGGGCCAGGTAGCCGCCATGGTCGGGTTGTTGTAGAAGGTGCGGGTGTCCGAGACGACGTCGGTGGCCTTGTTCAGCGACGTCGGCGCGGCGAGAGCGTTGGTCTGCGCGGCGGTCGGGGCGCTGGAGCCGGCCGGGGAGGTACCGCCACACGCCTTGTCGTCGATCTCGGTCTCGGCGACCAGACCCGCCAGGTTCAAACTGGTGTTGGCCGGGGCGTAGGTGGTTTGGGTGCAGGTCTCCTGCGAGGAGCCGGTGCCTGCCAGGGCCAGGTCGCCGTGACTGTAGGTCAGCAGGGGCAGGCCGAAGGTGGGTGAGCTTGCGGTGGTGTCGTAGCTGGTGTCGGTCTCGGTCTTGCGCCAGGTGGTCGGAGTTCCGCTGGTGACGAGTTGCCGGCTCCAGCTCTCCACCTGGCCGACCGCGTTGGCGGTCAGCGCGGGCAATGCGGTGCGGGTGCGGGTCGCGGTGGCCGGGGAGACCCAGTAGGAGTTGATGGTGGAGTGGTCGACCGGGCCGTTGTTGTAGGTGTAGGCCTTGGACTCCATGGTGTTGCCGGCCAGCTGGTTGCTGTCGGTGTGCGTGCTGCCCTGGGAGTCGGTGAGGCTGACCGAGCGGGTGGAGGTGGAGGAGAGCCAGTCGCCGTTCATCCCGCGGTAGTACCAGGTCTCCGACTCCGTCACCGGATCGGTGCCCTGGCCGGTGCGGGTCTGCACATCCGCATAGCCGCGCCACTGCCCGTAGGTGCGGTACTTGGCCTTCGCCAGCTCGTTGTCGTCGTAGTGCCACGCGCCGTGCCCGAGGTAGGTGTAGGCGGTGAACAGGCCTGCCGACCCGCCCGACGGGTCGGACTGGGACACCGACTGGACCGAGTACTTGTTGAACCAGTCCAGGTACGGACTACCGGTCGTGGGGGGTGTCCACTCCACCGGGAAGCACGAGGCGGTGTTCGTGGAGGGGGTGAGCGAGGCGATGCTGGTCGCGGTGCAGGGGTCGACCAGCTCGTAGACCACGCTGATGTTGCTGCCGGACTCGGTGGTGATCGCGTTGAGCCGGTAGCGGTTCAACGGGCCGAGCCCTGACCCGGTCCCGGTCGTGTAGTTGACCCGGTTGGCCGTCATCTGGTAGCCGAATTTCACCGGGGGCAGCGGGACAGCCGAGCCGCCGGCAGTGGTGTCGTTCCCGGTGCGGAGGATCGAGTCCAGCCGCACCGTCGAAGTGTTGTAGGTGCCGGTGGTCGGGATCGACTGCCCCAGCGCCCAGGTGTCCACGGGCGGGACGTACGACGAGCCGTTCCACTGCTCGGTCGTGATCCCGGTCAGCCGCACCGTGGAGAAGAACCCGGGCCCGTAGCTACTGCAGGTAGCGCCGTAGACGCAGATCAGATCTGCGGGCACGTCCGGCCAGTTGGCGGTGTTGGACGCGATCGGGTCGCAGGTGCCCGAGAAGCAGCGTTCCCCGGTGGTGTAGACGACCTTGTCCGCGATGGTGCCGTAGGCGTTGCCGTCGGTGAAGCCGTAGTCGATGTGGTCCAAGTGACTGTCGCGGACGTAGGAGACGTTGTGCGCCCCGTTGTCCTCGCCGTAGTAGTTCGTGTCCTGCTTGTAGTAGTACGACATCGCGTTGCCGTGCAGGTCCTTGACGTAGTCAAGGTGCCACCGGTACGCCATCGTGCACACCGAGGAGGTGAACCCCGAGGTGGAGTTGCACGGGTCGGTGGGGTTGGCCCCGTACACCGGCTCGGAGTCCACCGAGTTCGTGGTCGCCCTGCCCGTGGACCAGCCCGGCAGTTCGTTGCGCCCGAACGTGTAGACGGTGCCGGAGCGGTCTTTCACCGTCCAGTAGTCGGTGTTGTACGTGCCCGAGCCGTTGCCGCTGCCGGTCACGTGGGTGACCACGTCGCCGTTGTCGTTCGTGGTGTGCCAGGCGCCCGTGGAGTCCTTGACCAGCGACACTGAGGAGCCGAGCAGCGACAGGGTCAGGATCGGCCCGTCGTAGCACATGTCCCCGGTCTGGTCCGCGGGCGGCAGCGTCACCCCTTCGGGGGTGGCGGAGCAGGAGGTGAAGGACTGCTCGACGTAGGAGTCCGCTGTCGACCAGCCGTCACCGACCCACGAGGACTGCGCCTGGGTGGCAGCGGTCTGGCCGTCGACGCTGCCCGAGTCGTAGTTCAAGTCGATCGACGGAGTCAACCTCGAGTGTGCCGGTGGCACCGAGATCGGATAGGTGTAGTCAAACGAGCCGGACGAACTGCCCGCGCTCCACGTCGCGGAGGCCTTCAGGGACGTGGCGCCGTACTGCCCACCGCTGCTGCCCCCGTCACCCGAGGACGGCGCCGACGTCATCGCCAGCACCATCGCCCCAGCGGTGTTCGCGGCCAGGGCGACACCCGTCACGCTGGCTGGGGTCTTGGCGGCGGTGGCGGCCAGCGGGGCCGGGCCCAAGGTCACCGTCGCGGACAGCGACTTCGTCACCGTGTCGTTCACGGCCGCCAGCGGCGTCTGAACCCGGCAGGAGGCAACCTGAGGTGTCGTCAGCGCGCATGCGGGCAGCTGCACCAGGCGCAGTCGTCCCTGGTAGTCGCCGCCGTACGCCTGGGCGAAGGAGGAGTAGTCGACTCCCACCCGCACCGCGCCACGCCCGGCACCGGCCGGGGTGACCTGCGCCAGAACGCCACTGACGCCGGCCGCGGCGGCGGCGCTGCGGCTGAGGACCTTCACCCCCAACGACGACGGACCCGCATAGACCCCCTTGGGATCGGGCAGCGCCTGTCCCCACACCGGGCTCCCCGTTGCCCGGCTCCTCGCGGTGCCGATCGGCAGCGTGGAGGACGCGGCGGCGGGCCAGTGCGTCGCCGTCGCCTTGTAGTTGGGGGACGGTACTCGCTGCGGCAGCTGCCTGACCGGCACCGCGGTCACCGGAACCGGGTGACCCAGATCTGCCCGAGGCGCCGTCGCCTTCGGCGCGACCGGGACGGCCTGAGCCACCGCAGCCGGGCCCATTTGCACGACCAGCGCACCGGCGACCGCGAAAGCGACCCGCCCCCACGCCCCACGGCGCCCGCCCCACCACGATTTCGCCCGCACTAGCTACTCCCGGGTCCCAGACGGCACCTTGCCGCACGTCAATCGCCAACGCCGCCCCGGGCAACCCCCGACACCGACGGCATTGATCATGGGGACCATAGCGAGCGCGTCGCCTCGGTGGGGTCACGAACAGATCACAGGGTGCTCGAGGGTCGGCCTGTAAAGTGGCCAAAACCCCCCAACGATTCCTTTAATATCGCCCAACAGGCTGGTGATGAAAGTCACACTCGACGGCATCCTCGGGGCAAATCCGTTGCCCCTCTCGGGCTGGCCGCCCGCAGGGACCGATGCGACGCGCTTTTGCCTGATTCACCCGTGATTTGACCTGTATCGGGCCTGCGGACGTGCGCAAAGGAACAGTCAACTTTCAGCGGCAAATCGCCTATTGGAGACTAATTCCGTGCGCCTGTCTGCCTGTGACGCGTTCCGGTGGCTGCCGCTCGGTGATACTCGCGCCGGGGTGATCGTCGCCCCTCTGCACAGAGGTCAAGTAGAGAGAACAGGCACCATGGGGAAAGCAAGACGTGTACATCCGTCAGGCAGGGGCGTGCCGGTACTGCTCGCGGCTGCGCTGGCCGCAGCCGCGCTCACCACCGCACCAGGTGCTGCCGCTGCCACACCGATACCGGCAGTTCACACCTCAGGCACGGGCACCGCGTCGGCGTCCGCGTCGCCGTTCCTGTCGGCTCAGCAGGCGGGGGCGCGTGCGCGGGCGACGGGTAAGCCGGTGGTGGCCTCCGCGTTGACCAGTGAGACTTCGCTGACCACGGCGAACCCGAACGGCACCCTGACGCTCACCCAGTCCGCGGTGCCGACCCGGGTCCTGCAGCACGGCGTGTGGGCCAACCTGGACGCGACCCTGCGCGCCAATGCGGACGGCACGCTCTCGCCGACCGCGACCACCAGCGCGGTGGTCCTGTCCGGCGGCGGACGCGGTGCGCTGGCCTCGCTGTACACCGGCGGCCAGGGCTTCACCCTGACCCTGCCGGTCGCGCTGCCCCACCCGACCCTTTCCGGCCCCAGCGCCGTTTACCACGACGTGATTCCGAACGTGGACCTGACCGTGACCGTGCAGACCAGCGGCGCGGTCAGCGACGTGTTCACCGTCCGCACCGCTGCCGCCGCCCACGATCCGCGGCTGGCGGGCCTGCTCAACGCGACCGCCAGCACCACCAGTGGGCTGCACATCGCCGCCGACACCAGCGGGAACCTGGCCGTCGCCGACACCCACGGCCACCCCCTCTACACCGCGCCCGCCCCCCGCGCCTGGGACTCAGCCACCACAACGGTGCCCGCGGCCCTGGCCCGCAGCGCCGCCGCACCCCAACTCGCCTCCACCCCCGGCGCACCCGCCCACGGCGCACACACCGCCAAGCTCACCGTCACCACCCGCCCCGGCACCATCACCCTGACCGCACCGACCAGCCTGCTCAACGCCACCAGCACGATCTACCCCATCTACCTCGACCCCACCTACTCCCCCAACTACCCCAATGCCGGCTGGTCCAGCCCCGGCTCCGGAGTCCCCGACACCCCCTACTGGAACGGCACCGTGGACGCCGGTCCCAACGACGGCGACGCCGAGGTCGGCAACAGCGGCGACGTGCAGGGCGAAGCGATGAGCCTGTTCAACTTCCCCATCTACCTGGCCACCTTGCGCGGCGCCAAAATCTACGGCGCCTACTTCGGCATCACCGAAAACAGCTCCTGGGCCTGCCTCACCTCCGGCCACGACCAAGCCGTCGACCTCTACGCCCCCTCACCCACAACAACCCTCAGCAACACCAACGCCACCTGGAACTCGTGGGTGGGCAACCTCGGCAACAGCATCGCCTCACAATCCTTCGCACTGGGCTACACCACCTGCCCCGGGGGCGGCATCCCCGCCTACAACGTCACCAGCACCGTCACCAACGACATCGCCAACGGCAAGGGCGAGCAGACCCTGGTCATGCGCGCGGATGACCACAGCGACAACTACGCCTTCAAAGAGTTCGACCCCAACTCAGCGCAGCTGACCGTCACCTACGACCAATACCCCAACACTCCCAGCGCCCTGAAGACCTCTCCGGCCACCAACTGCGCCGGCAGTACCCTGGGCGACACCGGCGTGACCCTGTATGCCACCGCGTCCACTCCGACCCGGAGCTCGCTGACCACCACTATCCACCTCTACAAGACCGCCGACAGCACCAAGACCAACCTGCTCACCTCCGACACCTGGACCGGCGGCTCCGGGCAGGCAGCGGTACTGACCGTGGCCGAGACCTTCTTCAAGGCCCAGGCCGGCGGCGTTGCCACCTCGTTCACCTTCATCGCCCAAACCACCGACGGCACCCTGCCGTCGGGCTGGTCCAGCGGGTGCACCTTCAACTGGGACCCGACCCGACCCGGCGCCCCGGTCGTGGCCCCCAACCCCTCACCGGGTAACGACAAGACCTGCGCCACCCACGACAGCACCATCGGAACGGTGCAGCCGATCGGCTCGACCTGCTCGTTCCACCTCACCCCGCCCACCAAAAACGGTACTACCACCACCATTTCGGGCTACTCCTATCAGGTCAACCAGTCGCCTTCGGTCCAGGTACTGATCAACGGCTCCACCGACATCAGCGTTCCGCTCACCCGCTTGGTCAACACCCTGACCGTCAGCGCCCTGTCCGCGGGCGGCAACCTCGGCGACCCCGTCCCCGTGTGGTTCGACGGCAGCAGACTCAGCCCGCCCGCCAACGACGGCGACCTCACCCTGGACGGCATCCCGGATCTGATCCTGCCCGGTGGCACCGGGACCGCGTTCCCGCCCGGCCTGTGGCTCGCCCCCGGTAAGACCGATGGCACGGTCGCCACGAAGGCCGTCAATATCGGCTCCAGCGGCCTCGGCTACAACTTCAACGACGCCACCCCTGGCGACTGGAACGGTGCCCAAGCCGTCACCGGGAACTTCTGTGGCAACGGCGCCCAGGACGTCCTGGCCTACTTCCACGGGGGCAGCAACCCCGGCGGCGGCGGCGTGGTCTGCAATGACGGCAGCAGCGACCGGCTTCACGTCGGCGGCCTGGGCGGCGACAACGCCCCCTACAAGATCGACGCCGGTTCGCTTAAGGACAGCAGTGGCAACAACGCCACCCAGGTAGCCGCCGCGGGCAACACCAGCGGCCAGAACCAGGTCTATCCCGACCTGTTCGCCACGATCAACAGCCACCTGGTTCTGTTCTTCGCGACCGTGCCCGCCGGCTACAACGACAGCTTCAACTGCATCACCGGCGGCTGCTACACACTGGCCAACCTCAACAGCCCCGACGGGAACCAGGACTGGAACACCTGGACCATCACCACCGCCCAGCTCTCCTCCGGCACCGCCATGTACATGTGGCAGCCCAGCACCGGCAAACTCGCCCTGTGGACGGGCCTCCACCTGGACACCACCACCAAATCCACCCTGACCATCGCCAACCAGTACACCTTTGACGACGGCAGCCAAGGCCACCAATGGAACCTGGGTAAGAATCTGATCCTGCGCGCCGCCGACTTCAGCGGCGCCGGTATCCCGGACCTGTGGTCCACCGACCCCGCGGGGACAGTTACTACCGCGTCCGTGGCCAGCAACCTGGCCAGCAACCCGACCCTCACCACCGCGAGCACCAGCACGACCTCCACCGCCAGCCACGCCTGGTACTTCCAGGACATCAGCACCAATGCCACCCCGCTCACCAGCACCGCCGACAGCATCGGCAGCCTGGGCCTGACCGGCACCCCCGGCGCGGTGTGGAACACCGGGGACATCTACAGCCCTGACGCACTCCTCAACACCTTGCCGGACGGAAGCACCCCCAGCGGCGGGACCGGAAGCCTGGCGACCACCGGCAATGTCCTGGACCTGACCAACAGCTTCACCGTCTCGCTCTGGGCGTTCCCCAGCGCCTACGGCGGGGCGGTCCTGTCCCAGGACGGCGCCAACAACTCCGCCAACTCCGGAATCACCTTGGCCCCCACCGCCAACGGCTGGCAGTTCAACCTCAACACCGGCTCCGGAACCGCGTGGGCCTTCGACACCATCAGCGGCGGCACGGCCCAACTAGGCACCTGGGCCCACCTGACCGCCACCTACGACAAGACCGCCGGCGTGATGAACCTCTACGTCGATGACATCTTCGTCGCCAGCGGCACCCACTCCGCCGCCGGCGCCGGCGTCGGCGGCAACTTCCAACTCGGCGACGACCAGCACTCCACTCCGCCGACCACCCACACCGACTATTTCACCGGCCGGATCGCCAACGTCCAGACCTGGAGCGGCTCGGTCGTGCCCCCGACCCAGCCCGCCAGCCCGGCCGGCTACCACCAGGCCCTCACACCCACCCGCATCCTCGACACCCGCACCGGCGGGACCCTGACCAACTACAAGGGCAACACCTACGCGAACGTCACCGCCGGCAACAGCACCGTCGAAGGCGGCTCCACCACGATGCTGCAAATCGCCAACGACAACATCACCTCCGCCACCGGCGCCCCCGGCACCATCCCAAACACCGTCACCGCCGTCGCCGTCGACGTCACCGTGACCAACGAAACCGGCGGGTCCTTCGTGACCGCCTACGCCGACCACACCCAGCAACCCCTCACCTCCTCCACCAACTTCAACGCCAACCAGACCGTCACCGGCTACCAGATCGTCCCCGTCGGCAACGACGGACGGATCGACCTGCACCTGGCCGGCGGCGCATACACCGCCGCCCTGATCGTCGACATCACCGGCTACTTCACCAGCGACTCCACCCTCACCGGCGACCAGACCTACACCCCCCTGAACACCGCCACCCGGGCCCTGGACACCCGCTCCAGTACCACCAACACCAACCTCACCAGCGGCCAGGTCTCCAGCAACGGAGCCGTCGCCTCCGACACCCCCTTCACCCTGCAGATCACCGGCAGCCCCTACGGCGTCCCCGCCGCCGCCACCGCCGTCGCGGTCAATCTCACCGCCGCCAACGAAACCGGCACCGGCTACTTCATGGCCTACGCCACCGGCGGCACCCCACCCACCGCCGACACCAGCCTCAGCTTCGACACCGCCAGCCCCTACGCGTCCATGGCCGCCGACGTCCCCATCGGCAACGACGGCAAGATCACCATCGACGTCCACACCAGCGCCGCCGTCATCGTCGACATCTCCGGCTACTACACCACCACCACCACAACCGGCCAGAAGTACCACCCCGTCAACCCGACCCGGATCGTGGACACCCGCAGCGGCATCGGCGGCACCAAGGGCGCCGTGGGCTCCCTGGGTACCTACATCCTCAGCCAAGCCGACACCCAGCAGATCACCACAGCCGCCACCCCCACCCTGGCCGCCATGACCACCGTGACCGACACCGCAGGCGGCGGCGGAAGCAGCACCGTCTACCCCACCCAGGGAGGCAAACCCGCCACCACCAACCTCAACTGGCCCGCCGGCGCCACCCTCGCCAACCTCACCCTGACCCCCACCGACACCAACGGAAGCATCAGCATCTACAACAACAGCTACAGCCCCGTCGACTTCATCGTCGACTGCAGCGGCTACTTCAACTGACCCACAACTGACACGTGCGACAACACGGGCCGGGCACCCACACCGGTGCCCGGCCCACCGCACTACCCCCAGCCCACAACAGGCATCGCCGGGACTCAGACCCAGCCACCAAGTGCACGCCCCGGGAACGCACTTGCCCGCGCTACGGACAACGTCATCAACACGGGCCGAACCGTTGATCCGATCCACCTCCACGAGACGTCTTCCAACCCGGAATGCGCAGCTATCCCGACCCGGTTCTCACCGGGAACGGGTTGAGATCCGCTACAACGGCCGGGCCGCCTGTGGCCCCTGGTACCGGGGGGCCTAGCATCCCGCGCATGGAAGAGATACGGATTGGTTTCGGCCGGCGCGAGAAGCGCAAGACACTGCTCCGTCTGGCGGCCCTGGTCGCGTTGTTCGGTGTAGTCGGCATCATCAAGGACACGCCCAGTCAAGCCGGGAGCCCCTGGACGATTCCCGTCGTGCTCGCCATGCTCCTGATCCTCGCCGCGACCACACTCCTCAACCACACATGGGGCACAACCCTGCTCACTCCGACCGGCATCGTCATGCAAACCCTGCTCCGCCGGCGCACCGTGCCCTGGGACCAGATCACCCGCATCGAGGTCAAACGCCGAAGCGGACTCCTCGGCAACCCCCGGATGGTCGCCCGGATCCACCGCACCAACGGGGCCGCCATCGAGTTGCCTGGACTACAACAGAGCGGCACCGGACAATCGAAGCCTGACTTCCAAGAACGCGTCGGCGTCCTCCTGCGCTACTGGCAACAAGCAACGGGCCGCACCGAAGCAGTACTCGTCACCCCCTGACGCCCTGGAACGGGCGTCCACTGAGGCACCGAGCCACCAGGCCATCAGGCTGATCACGGCCCAGCGGATCACCGTCTGCGCATGTGCAGGATGTCCCGCTACCTCTCGTGCTGCTTCGGACTGCCCACGGCGTCGCCGCACGCGATGGATAACACTCGCCAACAGCAGCGGCGTCAATCAGCAAGTCCTGAGGCGTCCGAAGGGCCGGGCTTCAGCCCGAGCGCTGCTCGGCTCTTCACTGTCGGTGGCGATGGCCTCCTGGGCCGCGGTCAGGGTGACCTGGTTATCGCCCGTCGCGGTGTCGACCGCGTCCTTGCGGTTCTTCGGTCCAGCCCTGCCTGGGGCTATCGTGTGGCCATCGCCGACCGGGCCGATCACCCGCACGTTCCTTGAGTACTCGTCACAGATCCCGGATGACATGCCGCAGACACCGCAGATCCTCGCCGAGAATCCCGGCATGCCCGCAGCGCTGACACGCTTCGCGGTGCGCTGGGGCAGCCCGGGCACGCCCGTCCTGGCTCCACACCTGGGCCGGGCCCTTGGCTCGCGCCGGTGCCCGGACGCGATTGCCCACGCATTCGACTCCGCGCCCACCGGGCGCTGGGCGCAGCTGCGCTGGCCCACGGACCCGGTGCGGCGACAGGACGGGCGCGGACTGTTGGACTGGTGCGGTCCGCTGGTGCAGGACCTGCCGCTGCTCGATCTGCGCTTCGACACCCGGGAGGGTAGGCGGCTGCTCGCGGTCATCCTCTCCCCCCAGGTGGAGCGGCACCTGGTGATCGGCGACTCGGCGCGACTGCTGTTGGAAGGTCTCGACGAGCCTGGGGAGTTGTGGCGGGCGACCTTGGGTTCAACCCTGGCGCGCCGGATCCTGCAGGCCGGTCTGGTACAGGTATTGGAGTTGTCCTTCGTACTGAACACCGCCCTGGCGCTGCTCGCGGATCTGCAGGAACCCAGGCCGGCCGGCCTGGTGGCAGCGCTGTGCGCGGTGGCCGGGCGGCGGCCCGCCGAGCATGGGGCTCGGGTTGCAGCCCCGCGCGCCACGATTTCGGAGCCGCCGGCGGTGGTGCCGTTGCCTGGACCGGTACCGCGGTGGGCGACGCGGCTGCGGGTCGACGACATGCGTTTCACCGACCTGGTGCCGTCGGCTGCGGTCGTGCTGCCTGGGGGATCGGTCTTCGCCGCCGCCTACAGCGACCCCCTGGCGGCCGTGGTACTGGCGCCCAGCATCGAACCCGTCGCAGCACGCGCCGCGCAACTGGACGGGCTGGGGCTGGAGTTGCAGGTCACCGATCTGCTGCTGGCTGTGCTGGGGATGGACGCGGCAGTGCGCGCGCGGGTGCTCGCCTCGACGCGCCACGGCTGGGGCGGGGCGCTGGCGCAGCGGATGGGACTGCTCGGACCCGGCCCAGGCGAGGGCCTGGATGCGCGGTCGCGGTCGGATTACGGCGGGGAGCACGGCCGCCGCATCGAGCGACAAGTCCGCGCCCGCCTGACGGCCGGAGGCTCGTGGTGGCTGCCAGGACTGGAAGAAGCCCTCGGCCTGCTGGCCGGGCGGCTGCCGTTGACCGACCGGGGCGTTGCTCGCCCGGCACCGGCTGGCCGGGGAGGGCATGACCGGCGGTGCGCTGCTGCGCATCGCATCCCTGGTCGGCGCGGACCCGGGCGCGGTCGCGGCGCACGCAGGGGTGCTATTTGACCCCGCCTACCCGCAACTGGCCCGGCTCGGCGAGCTGGTGCGCCAGCACAGCGCCCGCTGGGGCATGACGCAGGTGGCCCGCATCGAGGCGCACCTGCGCACGGCCGGAGTACCGGTACCCGAGGCGACCCTCAAGCACTTGCTCGGCGCCGACTCCGCCATCCAGCAGGCTCCGGGCGGCTGGCTGTGGCCGGCCACCCCGCACCCGGGTGATCCACTGGAGCGGGTGCTGCGCCAGCAGTTGTCCGTGCACGCCCCGCAATCCATCGCCTCCCTGCGCGACGGCCTGGAGCGGGCCTGGCGCCAGCAGCGCCGCACCCTGGTCCCCGACCCGCGCGCACTGCGCGCCTATCTACGCGAGCATCCCGGGTTCCAGCTCAGCCGGGACGGCCTGGCCCGCCCCACCCAGGACCTGGACTACCGGATCGAGTTGGGGCCGCAGGCGGCAGCACTGGTGGACGTGCTGCGCACCGCCCCACGCCCCGCCGTGGACCTGGACACGCTGCTCGCGGTCGCACAACCCGCCGGACTCACCAGACCGGCCGTGGTCCGGCTGCTGCAGGGCGCGTTTCTGGAGCCGGTCGGCGACCAGTTGTGGGCGCTGCGCGGCACGTTGGCACCCGATCCGCAGGCCCGCCTGGCCGGGCCGCGTGCACCACGCTCACCGGTGCCCACCCGAAGCGGCCGGGCCGGCACCGGCTGGGAGCGCACCGCCGCCTCCCGGCTGCAGATCACCACCACCCTGAGCACCGCCGCCTGGGCGGACGGCGTGATCTACCTGCCCCAAGCTCTCGCTAGGGAGCTCCACCAAGCTGCGGTCACCCTCACCGGCCCGGGCTCCACCCGGCAGCTGTCGGTCTCCGGAGCGCCCAGCTCACCGCGCCTGTACGGCTGGCGCAGCACCGCCCGCACCCTGGGCATACACCCTGGTGACACCCTCCTGATCGACCTCGACCTGGACACCCGCACCGCCACCCTGAGCCACGAACCCGCCCCCGGCACCGGGGTGCCCGCGCCAGCCATCGCGCTGGAGCGCATACCGCCGGGTGTCCAGCCGGAGGCCGACGGCCGCCTGCAGTGCCTGGAATGCGGACGCTGGTACCGCCAACTGGGCCAGCACCTGACCGCCAAACACGACCTGCACCCCGACGACTACCGTCGATCCCACCAACTACCCCGCTCACGTGGCCTGCACGCCGCCGACATCCTTCAGCGCCGCTCCCAACGCGGCAAACAGCACTACACCAACGACCCCGATGCGCTGCGCCGCCAACTCACCCCCACCCACACCACCTTGGACCAACGCGTCGCCTTGTCCCGCGCGGCACGCAGCGAGAGCGCCAAGCGCGCCGGCAGCCGCACCACCGCACGCCAAAACGGCGCCCGCGTCCACCAGGCCTGGCTGGCCAGCATCGACGAACGCTTCACCGAACACGCCCACCGCCTCGGCCACCCGGACATCACCGCACTGCTCGAGGCCACCCGCGCACTGTCGGATCCGGCCTTCGGGCGCCTGGTCGGGGTCACCACCAAGCAGGCCGCCAACTTCCGCCGCCGCCACGCCATACCGGCCCCCGGACGCTGGCCCGCCGACCGCGTCCCCAAGCACCTGCGGCTGCGCCCCCCGATGGACCCCGACGAGCTCGCCGCGATCGCCCCCGGGCGCCAACCGGCCTGGGCCGGGCACCTGCTGTGCCGCGAATGCGGCCGCTGGTACCGCAGCCTGCCCCACCACCTCACCGCCGCCCACCACCTCACCACCGACACCTACCGCACGCGCCACCACCTAGCCCCCACCGTCCGCCTACGCGGCATCGGCCCGCTGGACACCGACGGCGCCGACCCCACCGCCCAGCAGCACGCCGAAGACCAGCAGCGCCAGCGCGAGGCACGCCAGCACGCCCAAGCCGAACAGCGCGCCCGCCCCACCACCCCGGCGGTGCCGCTGGACCTGCCCCCCGGCATCCAGCCCGAACGAGACGACGCCCTGCAGTGCCGCGAATGCGGCCACTGGTTCAAAGGCCTCGGCGCGCACGTCGCCCACAAACACCATCTGTCCGCCGCCGACTACCGCACCCGCTACGGCCTGCCGATCCGCCGCTCCCTGGACGCCGCCAGCTACACCGCTGCCCGCCGCGCCGCCGGCCAACGCCGCTACGCCCAGGACCCCGATGCCCTGCGCGCGATGCTCACCCCCACCCGCAGCACCCCCCAAGAACGCCTCGCCCGCTCCATCGCCGCCCGCAAAGAAAGCGCCCAGCGCCCCGGCACCCGACACATCGCCCAAGAAGCCGGACGCCGCGGCGGCGCGGCGGCGCACGCGAAATCCCGCGACGCCGACAATGCCCGCGCCCGCGCAGCCGGCTACCGCGACGTCACCGCACTACTTGAAGCCACAGCCCACCTCAACGGCCACGACTTCTCCACCCTCCTCAACATCCCCTACTACACCGCCAGCCAGCTCCGCCGGCGGCACGGCTACCACGCCCCCGGCCAACGCCGCACCACCCAAACAGGCCCCACCACCCCGGAACCCGCCGCCCACACCCACGGCGGCCAACCCGGCGACACCAACCGTGCCGACCACCGCATTCACCCATGAGTGCCCCAACCGGGGACCCAATGGCAGTCGGCCTCCACTCCCGGTGACCGGGCGTGGAGGCCGACGCTCTATCAGAGACTCAGTCCTGCCGATTGGGCTTGCCGCAGGTGCTGGAAGGGCTGGTGGTGCTATCGCCCGTTCCAGTCTCCGGTCAGCGGGATGTCACCCGTTACGCCGAAGGTGGTGTACTGGTCGGTTCTGGGTGTGATGTTGGAGTTGGAGAGGCTGAAGCTGATGGGTCGGTAGACGCCGATGGTGTCGGTGCCGTCGCCGTTCCAGTCCCCGACAAGCGGGGTGTCGCCGGAGTTCCCGAAGAAGGTGTACTGGTCGGTGTGGTAGGTGACGTTGGAGTTGTCGAGGGAGAAGCTCTGGTTGCTGGGGCGGTAGACGCCGATTCCGTCGGTCCCGGTGCCGGTCCAGTCCCCGACGATGGGCTTGTCACCGGAGTTGCCGAAGGTGATCGTGTGGTCGACGGTGGGGTTGGAGTTGGAGACGGGGAAGATGAAGGTTTCGGTGCTGGGGCGGTAGAGCCCGATGGTGTCGACGCCGTTGCCGTACCAGTCGCCGACTATGGGGATGTCGCCGGTGGCACCGAACACGGTGTACTGGTCGGTTTGCGAGATGGTGGGGGAATTGTCGAGGCTGAAGCTTGAGTTGCTGGGGCGGTACACGCCGATGGTGTCGATGCCGTCACCGTTCCAGTCCCCCACGATGGGGACGTCGCCGGAGTTGCCGTAGGTGATGGTGTGGTCGACCCTGTTGTCGGAGTTGGAGGCGGCGAAGATGAACGTTCTGGTACCGGGGCGGTAGAGCCCGATGCTGCTGGTCGAATGGTTGACGTTGGTGGTCGTGGTTGTCGCGGTGGTGATGGTGGGATTGTCGGTCAGGGTGGCGGGCATGGAGGCCGTGGTGGTGGCGGTGGTGGGCTCGGTGGCCCACAGGTCCGGGATGCCGGCGCCAGTGACGTCGGCGGCGCGCAGGATCAGACTCTTGCCCATGTTCCATTGGTGGCCGGTGCTGCCGTCGTCGAAGGTGTACTGGTTGGCGATGGTCAGGGTGGATTTGGTGGTGGTGTCCAGGTGGAGGCCCGTCCACAGGGCGAGTTTGCCGGTGCTGGGCTGCCACATGTACATGGCGGTGCCGGAGGAGAGCTGGGCGGTGGTGATGGTCCAGGTGTTCCAGTCCTGGTTCCCGTCGGGGCTGTTGAGGTTGGCCAGTGTGTAGCAGCCGCCGGTGATGCAGTTGAAGCTGTCGTTGTAGCCGGCGACGGAAGTCGCGTAGAAGAGGACCAGCTGGTTGTTGATGGGGGCGAGCAGGTCGGGATAGACCTGGTTCTGGCCGCTGGTGTTGCCCGCGGCGGCTACTTGGGTGGCGTTGTTGCTGTTGCTGTCGGCAAGCGAGCCGCCGCTGATCTTGTAGGGGGCGTTCTCGCCGTCCAAGCCGCCGACGTGAAGTGGGTCGCTGCTGCCGTCATTGCAGACCACGGCGCCGCCGCCGGGGTTGTTGCCCGCGTTGAAGTAGGCCAGGACATCCTGGGCACCGTTGCCACAGAAGTTACCGGTGACGGCCTGGGCGCCGTTCCAGTCGGTGGGGGTGACGTTGGAGTTGAAGCCCAGCCCGTTGGTGCCGATGTTGACAGCGTTCTTGGTGACGGTGCCGTCAGACTTGCCGGGAGCGAGCCACAGGCCGGACGGGAACGCGGTCCCCGGGTTTCCCGGGACGACAAGGTCCGGCGTGCCGTCCAGCGTGAGGTCGCCGTCCTTGGCGGGCGGACTGAGGGCACTGCCGTCGAACCACACAGTGACGGGGTTACCCAAGTTGCCACCCGCGGACAGGGCACTGACGGTCAAGGTGTTGACCAGGCGGGTGAGCGGAACGCTGATATTCGCGGAACCGGTGGCAGCCACCGCCACAGGGGCCGACTGGTTGATCTGGTAGTGGTAGCCGGAGATGGCGGTGACGGTGCCGTTGGTGGTGGGCGGGGTGAGCGTAAAGGAGCAGCTCGTGCCGATCGGCTCGATTACGCCGGTGGTGTTGTCGCGGGTGGCGCAGGTCTTATCGCTACCTGTGGGCGCAGGATTGGGTGCAACGCCCGGTGCTCCGGGCTGGGTCGGGTCCCAGTTGAAGGTGCACCCGCTGGACCAGCCCGACGGCAGCGTGCCGTCACTGGTTTGGGCGATAAAGGTGAACGAGGTGGCCGCGCCAGCGGCACGCGCCTTGTAAAACGCTTCGGGCACGGTCAGTACCGCCGCCTGTCCGGAGCCGCCGGTCCAGGTGTCGGAGGCGATGCCGTTGGCGGAGGTGAGCAGGTTGGTCTTGTTCGAGTCGGAGGTCTTGTAGAGGTTGAAGGTCGTGGTCAGCGAGCTCCGGGTCGGGGTGGACGCGGTGGCGTACAAGGTGACACTGGTGTCGCCCAAGACAGTGCTCGTGCAGTTGGTACCCGGGGAGGTCCTGAGGCCATAGGGGGTACCCGGGTATTGGTCGTAGGTGACGGTCAGCTGGGCCGAGTTGGGGTCGAACTCTTTGAAGGCGTAGTTGTCGCTGTGGTCATCCGCGCGCATGGCCAGGGTCTGGGTGGACTTGCCGGCGTTGATGTCGTTGGTGACGGTGTTGAAGACGTTGTAGGCGGGGATGCCGCCCCCAGGGCAGGTGGTGTAGCCCAGTGCGAAGGATTGCGAGGCGATGCTGTTGCCGAGGTTGCCCACCCACGAGTTCCAGGTGGCGTTGGTGTTGCTCAGGGTTGCCGAGGGGGCGTAGAGGTCGACGGCTTGGTCGTGGCCGGAGGTGAGGCACGCCCAGGAGCCGTTTTCGATGATGCCGAAGTAGGCACCATAGATTTTGGCGCCGCGCAGGGTGGCCAGGTCGATGGGGAAGTTGAACAGGCTCATCGCCTCGCCCTGCACCGAGCCACTGTTGCCGACCTCGGCATCGCCGTCGCCGGTACCGGCGTCCACGGTGCCGTTCCAGTAGGGAGTGTCGCCGACTTGGGAGCCGGGGCTGGACCAGCCGGTCCTGCCGTAGGAGGGGGAGTAGGTGGGGTCGAGGTAGACCGGGTAGATCGTGCCGGGGGCGTTGAGCAGGCTGGTCGGCGCGCCCAGGGTGATGGCACCGGGGCGGGTGGTGACGGTGAGCTTGGCGGTGTGTGCGCCGTGGCCGGGTGCGCCGGGGGTGGAGGCCAGTTGGGGCGCGGCGGCGCTGCGGGCCAGGGCCGCGGGCACCGTTGTGGCGGCTGAGTCCCAGGCGCGGGGGGCGGGCGCGGTGTAGAGGGCGTGGCCGTGGGTGTCGGCGACGGCCAGGTTCCCGCCGGTGTCAGCGGCGATGTGCAGTCCAGCGGTGGTGCTGGCGGTCGCGTTGAGCAGACCCGCCAGCCGCGGATCGTGGGCGGCGGCAGCGGTGCGGACGGTGAACACGTCACTGACCGCGCCGCTGGTCTGCACGGTCACGGTCAAATCCACGTTCGGAATCACGTCGTGGTAAACGGCGCTGGGGCCGGAAAGAGTCGGACGGGGCAGGGACTGAGGCAAGGTCAGGGTGAAGCCCTGGCCGCCGGTGTACAGCGACGCCAGCCGACCGGGTCCGCCGCCGGACAGGACCACCGCGCTGGTAGTCGCGGTCGGCGAGAGCGTGCCGTCCCCATTGGCGCGCAGGGTCGCGTCCAGGTTCGCCCACACGCCGTGCTGCAAGACCCGGGCCGGCACGGCGGACTGGGTGAGCGTCAGGGTGCCGTTCGGGTTCGCCGTGGTCAGCGAAGTCTCACTGGTCAACGCGGAGGCCACCACCGGCTTACCCGACGCCCGCGCACGCGCCCCCGCCTGCTGAGCCGACAGGAACCGCGACGCGGACCCCGACCCGCTGGACTCGCCGGCCGCAGTGGTGCCCTGCGCGGCCACTGCACTTGCGGCCACGACCGGTGGCGCCGCGGTCAGTGTGGCTGCGGCCAACGCGCCGGCCAGCAGTGCTGCCACGCCCCCACTCGACCGGCGCAAACGTCGTCGTATTCTCATTGCCTGTTTTATCCTTTTCGGGCGAACCGGGGCACCGGTTGCCCCCGGCCGCGAGTATCGCCGAGCCCCAACGACCAGCGCTCGCCTCCAAGCGATCACGAGCGGCGCAATCATCCGATTTGCAACGATCATCATCGAAACCTTGGCAAGCGCTTTACCGACCCCACCGGGTGAACACTGCTGCGACGGATCTCAACTGCAGGCGAACTGGCCGATTCAAGGTTCCACGCGCGCCATACTGTCCGATCCGCCTTCAACCCGATGGCGATGCGGCAGAGAAGGCCGTGCGTGGGTGGACCGTTCGTCGAGCGGGACGGCCACGCCGCCACGCGCGATCGGCGGCGAGGAGTCCCTGAGACGTGGCGAGGCGCCACGTGCCGCTCGCATCCGCGTATACGCACACGTACACGGCCGAACAACTCATGTGCTGCCAAGACGGTACCCGGTGATGACCCCGCCGGAACTGCCTGTCGGCGTCACGTAATGGGACCGACGACGAGCGGCGTGCTGTCCTTCCGGATCCCGTGCGGACCGGTGCTTGCCCTCTCAAGGCGTGGACCACCCTGCAAGGACTTCGTCCTGCCCACCTCCCGCCGCTACCCGAAGCGGAAGCGCTGGCACCGAAAACAAGCCACCAACAACTTCAGTCTCGATGCCGTGCAATTGGTTTAAATCGACCGGCCGGGCTCAGGCCAGGTGGAAGAGACGCTCGGGATCGGTAAACCACACCGAGCACAGCAGGGCGGGATCATCGCACCTCAACCAACCGGCGAACCGCGCTGACGGCGCACCCGACGGGAGCTCACTACACCGACGTGGAACGGCGGACGAAGGAAGACAAAACTCGTACCGAACGTGTGAGCCCTCCGCCCCAAGCCATCCACGTCCCTTTACGCACCCGCGGTTCCGCGCCAACTACCCTCTGACCAGCCCATTTTCGCCAGCCGACCGCACCGCACCTCAGCGCCCTACCCGCCCCTACAACGGCGACAACAAGGCGGTACCGCTTCGGGGCCGTAACTGAGCCATTGCATAGAGTCATTTTTTATACACATTAAGGCTGTGACCTGCGGAAATACAGGCGGCGGACGAGTCGGCCTGTACGCCGGGTTCTGTCTCGCGGGGGCCTTGCGGCCCGCGCGGAGGCGGTCATCCATCTAGGGCTGCCGTTGCCGACAGCCTCGTGCGGTCTACCCGCAGGCTCGGGCGGGCAGCCCTCGAACGCCTGCGCAGAGCACCGCGAGGTGCTCCATCTTGACCTTGCTCCAGGTGGGGTTTACCTAGCCGTCCAGGTCACCCTGGACGCTGGTGGTCTCTTACACCACCGTTTCACCCTTACCAGCAGCCGAAGCCGCTGGCGGTCTGTTTTCTGTGGCACTGTCCCGCGGGTCACCCCGGGTGGGCGTTGCCCACCACCCTGCCCTGTGGAGCCCGGACGTTCCTCGGCGCACCCCGTGAAGGGTGCGACGCGACCGCCCGGCCGGCTCGTCCGCCGTGTGGACCATGGTAGCCGCTGAGGCGAAGGCCCTTCGCCCATCGTTACCCGGTTCCGCGCGCATCGTTGACCAGTACAGTCGGCTCGGATGGCCGCTTGCCAGGCGAAGCAGACTGAACCGGGAGGGCAACTCGCATGACCCTGCACTACGAGTTGTTCACCTTCGAGGAGATGCTGGGCATCCTCGAACGTCTGGAGACTCCCCCGGGCTTCAAGTCCGAACTGGTACGCGGGGAGATCGTCTTGACACCTCAGGGACGCGAACGCAGCGAGATCATCCAAGCTGGTCAGGAGGCCGCGCGTGCAGCTGGCGTGCCCCGCTGGCGCAGTGTCTCCGACGTGCTCATGCCGTTCCCTGGGAATGGGAGCGGCTTCTGCCCGGACGTCTCGATCCTGCGTCGCAACGCTGATCGAAAGGCGAAGCCCCTCCCCGCCGCTGACATCGCCGCAGTGATCGAGGTCGTCCCCGGAGACCTCGGCGAGAAGGAGTACGGGATCAAGGTCAGCGAGTACGCAGCCGCCGCATCGACGCCTACCTCATCGCGGACCCGTTCAAGGGGCTGTGCACCCGCTACACGCTGCCGGACGGAGGTCGCTACCCGGAGCCGCGGACGTTCGACTTCGGCGAGACGGTCCGCTTTGTCGCCGACGACACCGAGTTCGTGTTGGACACGGACGACTGGCCGCGCATCGGGTAGGCCGGCTCAGGCCGGGGCGAAGCGGACGGTGCGGCCGGCCGGGTCCGCGGTGGTCAGGCGGACGCGGATGCGTGCGCCGAGTGGGAGGGGCTGGGCGTCGACGCGAGTGTCGGCGAGGCGGGCACGCACGGCGGGTTCGCGTAGTTGGACGGTGCCGTTCAGCGGCCTCTTCTCGTCCACGTCGACGATCACGCCGTCGAAGACCTCGCCCTCGCGTCCCCGCAGCAGTTCTGCCTCGACCAGGTCCACGTAGTCCCGTTCGACCTCGTGGGCGCGCCGGTCCCCGGTCTCCATCAGCTTGGGCAGTTCGGGCAGCGAAGCGCGGGTCCAGTCCGGTACCGGATCGCCGGCGGTGACCGCGACGCAGACCTCCCCCGCGAAGCGGTCCGCGAGCCGGCGCAGGGGTGCAGTGCAGTGCGTGTACGGGGCGGCGACCGCGGCATGGCCGGGATCGGCGGGGGTGCTGCCGTCGAAGGCGGTGTAGCCCGCGCCGCGCAGCAGGCCCGTGCACTCGTTGAGGAAGGCGGCGTGGGAGGGGCGCGCGGGGTTGAGCTCGCGGATCAGCTGCGGGTACGGGAGGTCCTGTGGCCAGTCGACCCCAAGCGCCCCGGCGACTCGTCGCAGCCGCTCGTAGGCGCTCTGCGGTGCGCCGGGAAGCGTGCGCAGCAGGCCGATCCCGGCGTCGAGCATCAGCTCGGCGGCGGCCATGCCGGTGAGCAGGGAGATCTGAGCGTTCCAGGCCTCGGATGCCCGGGGCGCGCGGTAGTTGAGCGCGTAGCCGCCGTCGACCGCCTCGACCTCCTGCTCCGGGATCGGCAGGCTGACGCCGCCCCGGTCGCGTTCGCGCTCCTCCCGCAGCGGCCCGATGATGCCGAGGAGTGCCAGCGACTCCGGGGCCGTGCCCTCGTCGATGGCGGACTGGACGGCGGCGTAGTCCAGCTTCCGGCGGCTGCGGACCATGGCGCGGCGGAGGTCGGTGCTGACGAGCACCCCGTCGGCGTCGAGGTCGAGCTGCCAGAGCAGGGCCGGGGCGTCCTGGTCCGGCAGCAGGCTGGCCGCACCCTCGGACAGCTGTGGCGGATGGAGCGGGATGCGCAGGTCGGGGAAGTAGAGGGTTTCGACGCGCCGACGCGCCTCGGTGTCGATCGCGCCGCCGGGACGGACGAACGCGGCGACGTCGGCGATGGCGTAGTACACGCGGTAGCCGGTGCCGCGTCGCTCCAGGTGCATGGCCTGGTCGAGGTCACGGGAGTCGGGTGGGTCGACCGTGAACAGCGGCAGTTCGGTGGCGTCGTAGGCGGGCAGCCGGGGCGCGCGGGCGGCCTGCTCGACCTCTGCGAGGACGCCGGGCGACCAGCCGTCGGGCAGTTCCAGACGGGCGCGCAGCTCGGCCAGTTCGCTGTCGATCCGGGCGGTCCCGGCGGTCCGTACGCGCAGGTGTCGGCGGGGCATGCTCGCAGCGTAAGCGCTCGCGCGGCCCGGGTGCGGGAGGAGCGGGGTGCGGGGGCGGAAGAGCGGGCGGGTGCGGGACCCGAACCCGGCAAGGGCGGGGTGGCGACGGGCCCACGCATGCCGGGAGCAGCGGCCTTGGGCGGGAGCTCGATTCGCGGACGTCGGCGAGGGTGTGGGCGTGACATGCGTAGGGTGTCGGCGTAGCCGTTCGTCGTCGTTGTCGTTGTCGTGTCGTCGCGCCGTTGGGTATCGAGGAGTCGCGCTGTGCTGGTGCTGTTGCCGCCGTCCGAAGGGAAGGCCGCGTCGGGGGCGGGTGCATCGGTCGACTTGGGCTCCCTGTCGCTGCCCGAGCTGAGTGCGGCCCGCGAGCGCGTGCTGGACGCGCTGGTCGCGTTGGGCAGCGGGGACGCCGACCATGCGGCAGCGGTGCTCGGCCTCAGCCCCGGTCTGCGCGGAGAACTTGCGCGGAACGCCGTGCTGCGGACCGCCGCGGCGCTGCCCGCCGGCGAGCTCTACACCGGCGTGCTTTACGACGCCCTGGAGCTGTCCACGCTGAGTCGGGAGGCCCACGACCGCGCCGAGCGCTCCCTGCTGGTGTTCTCGGGGCTGTGGGGTGCGGTCAGGATCGGGGACCGGATTCCGCCGTACCGCTGCTCGGGCGGGGTGAAGTTGCCGCCGCTGGGCGCGCTCGGCACGTACTGGCGCGGGGCACTGGCCGAGGTCATGCCCGACGTGGTGGGGACCGGACTGGTGCTCGACCTGCGGTCGACGGCGTATGCGGCGCTGTGGAGGCCGAGCGGGGAGGTCGCTGCCCGGACGGCGACGGTGCGGGTGCTGCACGAGCGCGAGGTGGGGGGCGTGCTGAAGCGGTCGGTGGTGAGCCACTTCAACAAGGCGACCAAGGGGCGGCTCGTGCGCGGGCTGCTGGAGGCGGGCGCCAAGCCCGAGTCACCGGCCGAGTTGGTGGTGGCACTGCGAGACCTGAAGTACACCGTGGAGGCGAGCGCCCCGGCGGCGGGGAAGCCGTGGGCGCTGGACGTGGTCGTCAGCGAGCTGTGACGGAGCTACCGCCTGCCGTCTGCCGTCTGCCGTCTGCCCGCCGAACGCGGCAACCGGAGTGGATCGTCGGTCGCCAGGCAGGAGTGCCCGGCAGGAGCGCTCAGCGGAGGTGCGAGGTGTCGTTGAGCAGGCGCAGGGAGGCGTTGCCGTCCGTGTAGTACTGGATCGCGGAGAGGGACGCAGCGGACAGCTCCATCCGGAACAGCGACTCCGGCGGCGCGCCCAGGGCCAGCCGGACCAGGGTCTTCACCGGCGTCACATGCGAGACCACGAGCACGGTCCGCCCGGCGTGGCGGGCCAGGAGCTTGTCACGGGCCACAGCGACCCGGCGGGCGACGGCCGCAAAGCTCTCACCGTCCGGTGGCGCGACCTTGGCGGAGCCCAGCCAGGCGTCGAGCTCGGCCGGGTAGCGCTCCTTCACCTCGGCGAAGGTCAGGCCCTCGAACACGCCGAAGTCGGTCTCGCGCAGGCCTTCCTCGATGCGTACGTCCAGGCCGAGGCGGTCGGCGATGACCTGGGCGGTCTGGCGGCAGCGGAGCAGCGGCGAGCTGACGACGGCCTGCACGGTGCCGCGTGTGGCGAGCGCGGCGGCCGTACGCTCGGCCTGGCCGCGGCCCCGGTCGGAGAGCTCGGGGTCGCCTCCGCCGCTGCCCGAGAAGCGCTTCTCCGGGGTGAGCGCGGTCTCCCCGTGGCGCAGCAGGACGAAGGTGGTGGGTGTGCCCAGGTCGGCGAGGGCGCCCCAGCCGACGGGTGCCGGGGGCGCGGCGGGGGCGGCGTGCTCCGCTGACGGCTCGTCAGGGATGGCCGAGGCGCGGCGCGATGCGGCTGCGGCGCCCGTGTCGGTGTCGGTGTCGGTGTCGGTGTCGGTGTCGGTGTCGGTGTCGGGGGCGGTGTCGGTGGCGGTGGCAGACGCAGCGGCGGTCGCGGACGGGGCAGTGGACGGGCCGGCGGGCGCGGGCGGCGCGGCGGGTAGCGGCTTGGGGGTCCACTGCTTCCCTGCCTTGCCCGCGTCCATCGCCTCGTTGGCGAGCCGGTCGGCGTGCTTGTTCTGGGCGCGCGGCATCCACTGGTAGGTGACCTGCCCGCGCGGGAAGATCCGCTGCGCCTCGGCGGCGAGTGGCTGCATGTCCGGGTGCTTGATCTTCCAGCGGCCCGACATCTGTTCGACGACCAGCTTGGAGTCCATCCGAACGTCGATCTTCGCGTTGGGGTCGATGGCGTGGGCGGCGCGCAGCCCCGCGATCAGGCCCCGGTACTCGGCGACGTTGTTGGTGGCGCGTCCGAGGTACTCGGCCGCCTCGGCGAGGAGCTCGCCGGTGTCCCCGTCGCGCACGGTCGCGCCGTAGCCGGCTGGCCCCGGGTTTCCCCGGGAGCCGCCGTCTGCCTCGACGATGAGCCTGCGGGTGGTCGTCACAGGGAGCCTCCGGCCGTTGAGGGGGTGGGAGAAGGAGCGGGGTGAGGGAGGGGCGCCCCCGGACGAGGTTCGGGGAGAGTCCGGGCGGTGCGGCGGAGGGGCCACTCGTGGTCGGAGGGTCCCTCCTGCCCGATGCGGGCGAGGAGGGAGAGCCCTGACAAGTCGGTCATGGGAGAGCCATCGCCTCCCGACGCCGCCCGCCGACGGCCGATGGCCCCCGTTTCTAGAGGCCGGAGTCGGAGGTGCGGATCAGGATGCGGCTGCAGTTCTCGCAGCGGACGACCGTGTCGGGCGCGGCCGCGCGGACCTCGCGCAGGTCGGTGATGCTGAGTTCGACCCGGCAGCCCTCGCAGCGGCGCTGGTAGAGGCGGGCCGCGCCGGTGCCGCCCTGGGTCTCGCGGAGGCGGGTGTAGAGCTTGAGCAGGTCGGCCGGGATGACGGCGGCGATGGTCGCGCGCTCCCGGGTGACCTTCTCGACCTCGGCGTCGATCTCAGCCTGGGCGGCGTCGCGACGGGTCTCGGCCTCGGCGAGGCTGTGCTGGGCGTCATCGCGGCGGGCGGTCATCTCGCTGACGCGGGTCTGTGCGGACTCGAGCCGCTCCATGATCTCCAGGACGACGTCCTCGAGGTCGCTCTGGCGCTTGGCCAGCGCACCGACCTCGTGCTGGAGGTTGGCGAGGTCCTTGGCGGAGCCGACGGCCCCGGAGTCCATCCGCTGCTGGTTGCGGGCGGCACGGCTGCGCACCTGCTCCACGTCCTGCTCGGCCTTGACCAGCTCCCGCTGGGTGTCGCTGAGCTGGGTCTCGGCGGCGACCGCGAGCGAACGCAGTTCGGTGAGGTCACTGCTGCGCTGCTGGATGTCGGCGTGCTCGGGCAGGGTGTTGGAGCGGTGGGCGAGCAGGTCCAGGCGGGAGTCGAGAGCCTGCAGGTCGAGCAGGCGGATCTGGTCGGCGGGCGAGGCGTTCAGGGGGTGCTCCTCGGGTGGTGCGTCGGTCGGTCAGTGAAGGTCAGGGCGCGGATCACAGGTCACGAGTCACAGGTCACGAGTCACGAGTCACAGGTCACGGGTCAGGGATCACGGGGTCATGGATCACGGGTCACGGCATGGCTGAGGGCATCGCGGTGTGCAGCGTCCACGGGTCGGTGACCTGCTGCGACACCCGGGTCTCGAGGGTCCAGCCGTGCTTGTCCGCGGCGGCGAGCAGCTCGCGTTCGGCCAGCCGCAGCCAGGGCCACTCGGTGGCCCAGTGCGCAGCGTCGACCAGGGCGAGCCCGCTGGTCTCGCGGGCCTCGGAGGCTGGGTGGTGGCGCAGGTCTGCGGTGACATAGGCGTCGACGCCGCTGGCGCGGACCGCGTCGAAGAAGGAGTCTCCGGAGCCGCCGCAGACGGCGATCCGGTGGATCATCCGGTCGGGGTCTCCGGCGGTGCGGACGCCCTGTGCGGTAGCGGGGAGCCCGGCGGCGACCCGGGCGGCGAAGGCCGCGAGCGGCTCGGGCGCAGGGAGTTCGCCGAGGCGTCCGGTGCCTCGGCGGCCGGCCGGATCGGTGGGGTCGGGGACGAGCGGTCCGGTGACGCGCAGGCCGACGGCCTCGGCGAGGGCGTCGGAGACGCCGGGATCGGCGGAGTCGGCGTTGGTGTGGGCGGTGAGCAGGCCGATACCGTTCCGGATCAGGGTGTGCACGACGCGGCCCTTGAAGCCGGTGGCGGCGACGGTCGTAGTACCGCGCAGATAGAGCGGATGGTGGGTGACCAGCAGGTCTGCGCCCCAGGTCACAGCCTCGTCCACAACCGGCTGGACCGGGTCGACGGCGAACAGCACCCGGCGTACCGCAGCATCCGGATCGCCGCAGACCAGCCCGACGGCGTCCCAGGACTCCGCACGTCCGGGCGGGTACAGCTCGTCGAACACGCTGAGGAGGTCGGAAAGGATCGGCACCCGTCGAGATTACAGAAGATTCCGGGTGGAGCCGTACGTCGGCTCCAGTCGCCCGGCTCCGGCTGCTCACCCTTATGAGTGGAGTCACCCCCAGGCGGACGATCAAGTGCCCTACCTGCTGCTTACGGCAGGCAGGGCACTCCCTCGGGCTCCCGGGGCCGTCTCTGGGCCGTCAAGCCGCCCGGGGAGGCTCCGGACTGCTCATGAGCTGCGGCTGCTGGCGCTAGGAGCTGTCCGGCCGATCATGACCCTTCGGAGCATGTTCGGACGGCCCTCGAACCGCCTGTAGCGCAGTCGAGGCAGTTCCCGAACGGGACCTTGCCCGGCGCGAGTGGCAGGATCGGCCAGCTGCCTCCGGCAAGTGCGAGCGCTGCGGCCCACAGGTCAGACCCGGGGATTCCATCGTTGCGTCGGAGGAGCAGGGGCCCTCATCCGACTGTCGGTGTGGTGTGAGAGCGTTCCTGCGCTAGCCATGGGCGGGGAGTGGGAGAGGTTATGAGGGAATTGCCGGCCGTCGTCGGTCGTGAATGGTTCGCCGCGTTGGTCATCCGCACGGACTACGGCGATGAGACGGCCTGGCAGGCTGTGGTGGCTGAGCTGATGCGGCCGTGGGGCGACGAGCAGTATGACGCCCAGGTGCACCTGGTGGACGATCCGGTGTGGGCTGGCGCGATGCCTGATGAGGTGAAAATCGCGGTCAACGCCGCCGACGATGTCAGCGCCGCTTTCCTCGCGGACGCGACCACGATGCGCGGAGAGCACCGCGCTTTGCTCGCGGTCAGGATCCGCGATGAGGAGTGGGACGACTTGGAAGACGAGGAGTGGGCCAAGTTCAGGCGCCCGTTCCGCACGGAGCCGAGCGGGGTCCACGACATTCACGCCAACCTGAGCATCGCGAACATGGACTTCGAGGAGTTCGGTGATGCCGCTCAGCAGGACCCGGATGGGGTCTTCCGCGGCTTCTAGGCGGTGTCGTGCCGATCAGTTGAGTCGTTGATATGACTATGTCGGGTAGGGCCGATCTCACGGATGCGCAGTGGGAGCGGCTGAAGCCGCTCCTGCCGGCGAGCAATGGGCGTTGTGGCAGGTGCCGGGACCATCGGCAGGTGATCGACGGGGTGCTGTACCGGATCGACCGGGGTGCAATGGCTTGACCTGCCGGAGCGCTATGGTCCGTGGAAGACCGTCCACGAGCGGCATCGCCGCTGGTCGCCGGACGGCACTTGGGAGTTGCTGCTGCAGCGGGTCCAGGCCGAGGCGGATGCGGCCGGTGACATCGACTGGGATGTGTCGGTCGACTCCACCTCGGTTCGGGCCCACCACGCGGCCGGTGCCCGGCAGGCCGCGCCGCCGGTGGTCAAAGGGGGGTCCGCACAGGCAGTCAGGAACGCTCGAATGTGGGCGGTCCTGGTCTACCGCCTGACGAAGGCGGTGCGCGGGGGGAGGGCCTGGGCCGCTCCCGCGGCGGCTTCACCACCAAGGTTCACCTGAGCGCGGACGGCCGTTGCCGGGTCCTGTCGCTGGTCCTGACTGCAGGTCAGTGCGCCGACTGCACCCAGTTCGAGCCGGTCGCTACCGACTCTGCCGCAGTATTGCCGGCTTTCGTGGAAGACGTCCTTGACGCGTTGGTGAGCCGGTCGGGTGGGACGAGCGGCATTTTCTTTTCGGAGCGAGCCCCAGTGGTGATCATCTGTGCCATGGGCTTCACCGGGCGGCAGGACTGGTACCAGCGGGCCGCAGGCGCGATCGCGGCCGCGGCGTGCGTGGCGGGGAGCGTGTGGGCGCTGGTGAATCTGATCAGTGCCACGAACACGAACGACCAGCTTGGGTTGCTCGGCTTCCTGGTCGGCATGGTGCCGATCGGCGCCGGGGCGGTGCGGCTGTTGAAGTCTGCGGGCGAAGTCGATGGAGCGCGAGCATCCGGGAAACTGGCCGCGGCAGTGGAGGCAAGCGAGTTGGCGCAGCGCACCCAGCTGCTCGGTGGGGACAATCAGCCGATCAATGTCGGCTTCTGCTTCCGGGCCGCGCCGTCTCGCGGTGCCGAGGACGCTGCGGCGACTGGGAGCCTGAGCGGGATTACCGAGTACTACCGCCGACTGCGGCCGCAACGGCTGGTGATCACCGGGGCTCCGGGGTCGGGCAAGACCGTGCTGGCACTCGAACTGATGCTGGGTCTGCTTGAGCGCCGCGGACCTGACGATCCGGTGCCAGTGCGCCTCGCCCTGGCCGGTTGGGACGCCACTCAGACGCTGGAGGAATGGCTGGCCGACGAGTTGGTCGACACCTACCGGCTGAGCGGTGCGACCGCTCGGGCTCTGGTGCAGCAGCGACGGGTACTGCCGGTGTTGGACGGGTTGGACGAAATGGATGCCGCTGGGGTCCCGGTCGGATCCTCACGAGCAGCGGCGGCGTTGGCGGAGCTGAACGCGTACCAGGCCGGGCGGAGCAAGGCTCCACTGGTGCTGACCTGCCGCACGGGGCAGTATGACGCGCTGGCGCACAGGGCGCGGTTGCTGGACGCGGCCCGGGTGGAAGTCGAAGAGGTCACTCCCGCGCAGGCCCATGCATTCGTGACCACGCGCGTGTGGGATCCCTTGCTGTGGCACGCGGTACTGGACGCTCTGGACCACGATCCGCACGGCACGGCCGCCCGGATCTTGTCCACCCCCTGGCTGCTCACATTGGCGGTCACCGTCTACGAGGCCGACGGCGATCCAGCCGAGCTGCTCGCCCCCGCCGACCCCCGCGCCCTGCGGGAGCATCTCCTGGGCCGTTTCGTGCCGGCCGCCACCGACATGCACGTGCGGGCCGGGAACACCCCCTACCAGCCCCACGACGTCGAGCGCTGGCTGACCGTCCTGGCCCGCTACCTCAACGACAACGCCCGCAGCCGCCGCACCGTGAGAGGACAACTGCTCTCCGGTACGGACCTGGTGCTGCACCGGCTGTGGCCGATCACCGGCAACCGCGCCAGAGTCCTCGACACCGCCATGTGCGCCGCGGTCGGGCTCCTGATCCTTTCGTTGCTCGGCTGGTCCGCTATCCAGGATGACACGCAAATCCCCGGGAACGTCGCTGTCGCACTGCTTGTCTGCTGTTGGATCCTCGTAGCAAGCGGCATCACCTGGCCCACCCCGAAGGGCATCGATCGGCGGCGGCTGAGTACTCCCCGCGGACTGCGTGCCGTCGCCGTTCCCGTCTCATTCGGGTTCTCGGCGGCGCTCGTGACCGGGCTCGCGACGGCGCTACCGACGTCGTCACCTGACTACCCGTTGACGCGCGCGCTGGTTGGTGCGCTCGGTGTGTATCTCCCGATTGGGCTTGTGGCAGGGCTGGCGTTCGGGCTCAGGGTCAATCTGGAGACGAGTGCGCCGCGCGGCGCGGTCGAGGGCCCCAGGGAGGCAGTCCGCGCCGATATCCGGGCCGGTTGCATGGCCGGAATCGCGGTCGGACTTGCGACAGGGCTCACGCAGGGCTTCTTGTCCCTGAGCGGCTCAGCATTCACCCTCGCGGGAACACTCTGGAACGCAGCCGCACTGGGGCTGTCCCTCGGGGTTGTCCTCTGTTTCCCGAGCGGAATCATCTGGGCCGGCGCGTGGCGGCGGTATGTGGCGACGCTGCTGTGTACGCGGGGCCGCCTGCCGTGGCGACTCGGCCGCTTTCTCGACTGGGCATACGGCGCTGGCCTCGTCCGGGTCTCCGGAACGGCATACCAGTTCCGACACCGAGAGCTGCAGGACTACCTGGCCCAATGAGCCAATGGAAAGCAGCCCTCAGGATTCTCGACACGTGGGGGGCTGAGGAACATCCATGTCAGATCGTGCGCTAGGACCTCGTCGCCCCTGGTGGACGACTGACCTGAATCACTCGTCCGGCCAGTCGTCGTTGGGCTCAGACACTCTGCGTGTTTTCGCCCAGGAGAGCACCAACAGGGCCGGTCAGCGGACGCCGCGCAACTGCGGCCGCAGGGGGCCCGTGCGGCCAATACGCGGCCTCGCGAGACGAGTGGCGGTCCCGGATGGATGCGCCATAGCAGGTGAAGGGCATGTGGCCGCTGAACCATCAGAGTCTCTTCTAATCACTCTGCCTGCTCGCAAACAGGGGGCTTGGGCCGCCTGTGGGCCGTCCGGGGTCAGCCAACGATGACAAACGACGACAGGTGAACAGGCGTACGAAGCCACTCAGAGCAGGTCGGCTGGCCGTACGCCCATCAGTCGAAGGGAGTGGGACGGCGTTGTAACCCTTATGAGTGAAGGGGCATCGATCCGTTCGGGTGGCTGGGGTGGCGTAAGTAGCGTCTGTGGTGCGGCGGGGGTGTCGGCGAGACCCCCAACCCCCGGCTGCGGACCAGTGGCTGCATTGCCGCTGCGGTCCGACCTCCTTGAATCCGGTGGTGACCCCCCATGACTGCGACACCTCTCACTCTCGTCGGCGCCTTCCCGCACACCCGGGGCGCGCCGGCGCTGCGACGGGTCGGCTTCACGTTCTCGGCCGACGGCGGGTACGCGGCCTGCCTGGCAACGTCCGGGGACGGCGGCTGGTATCCGGAGAGCTGGCGGCTGGGCGGGAAAGGAGACCAGGGCGTCGGCGGCCTGATCGTCGGTGGACTCGGCGGCGGACTCGGCGGGGGGCTCGCAGGTGGGGGCGGCGTCGGCGCAGAAACCGGAGACGGGCGCGAGGGGCGAGACGGCGGAGACGGCGGCGGAGCTGGCGACGTAGGAGACGGCGGGGTCATACCCGTGCCGCTGCCGCTCGGCGCGGGCGCGCGGTCGGAGAGCCTGCGCTCGCAGCTGGTCTCGTTGCCGGACGGGCGGGTGCTGATCTGCCGCCACCAGGGCGAGCGCCACGAGCTGGTCGTACGGACGCCGGCCTCGGTCCGGGAGTCCTCGGTGGGAACGTTGCGGACTCCGGGGCTGCGGCTGATGGCCATGCCCGCGCCGGGCCCGGGGGCGCCCGTCGCCGTGGCGCTGGGCACCGACTCGCGGTCGGTGACCTCGGTGTGGCTGGTCAGTGCGGACGGGGGTGTGCAGCCGCAGCAGGTCGCGGAGTTCGCCGGGCTGTCGGGCGGCGGAGTCTGGCTGGACCGCGGCGGGCGGCTGCTGGCGCTGGACCACGTCGCCGAACGGGACCGGAAGGCGGGCCGGCGGGTGGTGGTCAAGACGGTGGTGCTGGATCTGGCTACCGGCACGGTCAACCCGCTCCTGGAGCTGACGCCCGAGAGCAACGACCGGCTGGTCGCGGCCGACCCGGCGAGCGGGCTGATCCTGGTGCGCAGCGACGCCCCCGGCGAGGACCGGCTGGGCTGGGGCGTCCTCGGCGGCGGCGAGCCGCTGCACTTCCCCGACTGCCTGCAGCGGACGCGGGGGTTCCTGCGGCCGGTGGCGATCGAGCCCGCCCCCGCCCCCGGCACCGCCGCCGGTGACCTGCGGGTGGCGGTACAGGGCGACTGGGGTGCCGGGTCCTCGCTGGCACTGTGGCAGCCGTCGTCGGGACAGCTGGAGCCGGTGCCGGTGCCGCCCGGGCGGCTCGGAGGGTTAGGCCACTGGTCCGCGGCCGGGCTGCGGATGCCCTACTCGGCACCGGACCACCCTGCGGGAATCGCCACGATCGACGTCGACCTGCTGCGGGACGGGCCGCCGGAGGCACAGGAGCCCACGCCGACGATGCCGCTGCGCCTCGCGCCGCTGCAGGGCGGCGCCGCGGGCATGGGCAGCGTGCTGCGCATCCTTCCGCCGAACCGGATCGGTTCCGGCGCTGCGGAACGACGGCCCGGGTTGCGGGCCGTGCCGTCGGGCTGGCGTCTCGACGGGAGCGCGGGGCCCAGCGACGGCGGCGTCTGGCACGGTGCGCGCACGGTGGAACTGCCCGGAGCGGAAGGGCAGTTGGAGGCCGTGGTGTACGGCGGGGACGCCTGGCTGACGGCCCAGCACTTGGTGGTCGCCCTGCACGGGGGCCCTGCGGACGCGTGGCGGCTGGAGTTCGACCCGACGTTGCAGCGGATGGCGGCCGAGGGCCTCGCCGTGGTGGCCGTCAACCAGCGTGGCAGCACCGGCTACGGAGTGGAGCACGCGCAGGCGTTGCAGAACGCCTGGGGCGGCCCCGACCTGGACGACGTTCTCGCGCTGCTGGCGGCGGTGAGCGGCCAGCGGACGGCGCTGGGACTTGAGCCCGCGTCACTGTTCGGGGTGAGCTACGGGGCCTTCCTCGCCCTTTTGGCGGCATGCTCGACACCCGAACAGGTGGCACGGTGCGCGGTGGTCGCGCCGTTCCTCTCGGGGGCGCGACTGCTCGCCGAGGCCGGGCCCGCCGTACAGGCCCTGACTCATCGCCTGGGTGGCGCGCGGGATCCCGCCGACGGGCGCGGGGCGCGCGATGTGCTGCGGTTGTGCCATCGGCTCGCCGCGCCGCTGCTCATCGTCCACGGCGACCAGGACGAGGTGGTGCCGGTGGGCCAGTCGCGAACACTGCGTCAGGAACTGCTGCGGATGGGGCGTTCGGAGGGAACCGACTTCCGGTATGTGGAGGCGGCCGGGGCCGGTCACGAGGTGCTGGCAGAGGACGGAGCCCCGGTGCTGCACGAGCTCCTGGCCGGGTTCCTCCGGACCGGGCGTCCGGCCTGAGGCGGACCTGAGGCCGACCTCAGGCGGACCTGAGGCGGACCTGAGGCGGCATCACGCGTCCAGGTGCTGCCAGGTACTGGCGGGTACTGGCGGGTACTGATCGTGCACGCTTTGTTATCGAGCCGACGCGACCCCGGTACACGGCATTGCATAGGGTGATCGCGGGCGTTGGTCCCCCGGATGGCCATCCACCGGCTGGATACCGCGCTCAATATCGACAGCACACACAATGGAGAGACGACTTCTCATGTCCGATGCCCTCACAGACATCACTGAGAACCGCCTGGACGCTGCTCCGGGAGAGGCGAGCCCGCTCGTCGCCGCCAAGCACCGCGGCACCGTGGCCGAGGACGACGTGGAGGGACGGCGCGAGCCGGCGGGCCACGGCCGCCACCGCCGCGTCATCGCCGACTGAGGGTTCGGTACGGCGCGACGAGGCGGAGGGCGGCCGGGGCCGGCCGAACAGGCGCTCTCCTAGATCCCGTGCCGCAGGCCGAGCACGTCGAGGTTGGCGTAGCCGTCGCCCGGCGTGCGCTCGGCATAGAACGGGCTGAGCAGGTCGTCCAGCTCGTCCGGGGTGAACAGGTCCTTCGCCGTGTCGAACTTCGCCAGCACCGGCGGCCGGCCGAGGACGGCCACCATCCCTCCGTGTACGACGAAGACCTGGCCGTTGACGCGTTCCGCCGCCGGTGAGGCCAGGTAGCCGACCAGGGGTGAGACGTGCTCGGGGGCGAGCGGGTCGAGGCCCTCGTCCGGCACGCCCATGGAGCCCACGAACACGTCCTCGGTCATCCGGGTGCGGGCCCGCGGGCAGATGACGTTCGCGGTCACGCCGTAGCGGCCGAGCGCGGCCGCGCAGCTGGTCGTCAGCCCGACGATGCCGCCTTTCGCGGCAGCGTAGTTGGGCTGTCCGGGCGAGCCTGCGACGAACGCCTCCGAGGAGGTGTTGACGATCCTTCCGTACACGGGTCCCCCGGCGGCCTTGGAGCGGTCCCGCCAGTGCGCCGCGGCGAAACGGCTCGTGGCGAAGTGGCCCTTGAGGTGGACCTGAATGACGGAGTCCCATTCCTCCTCGGACATGGAGAAGATCATGCGGTCGCGCAGGATGCCCGCGTTGTTGACCAGGATGTCGAGCTGCCCGTAGGTGTCCACGGCGAGGTCGACCAGGGCGCGGGCGGCGTCGAGGTCGGCGATGTCACCGTAGTGGGCGACGGCCCGGCCGCCCTCGGCGACGATCGCCGCGACGGTCTCGTCGGCCGGGGCGGCCGAGGCGGCACCGCTGCCGTCACGTCCCGGCGCGCCGAAGTCGTTGACGACGACGTTCGCGCCGAGCCGGGCCAGTTCGAGCGCCTCGGCCCGGCCCAGGCCGCGCCCCGCGCCGGTGACGATCGCGGTCTTCCCCTGCAAGGAGGTGCTCATCGGTCGGTGACTCCTCTTCAGGTCTTCAAGGCTGAGGTCTTCAGGGCTCAGGTCTTCGGGGCTCAGAGGTCGATGATGGTGCGGAGCGCCTCGCCGCTGCGCATCTGCTGCACCGCGTCGTTGATCGACTCGAGCGGAACATGGTGGGTGATCATGCCTTCGAGGTCCACCCGCCCGGCCCGCCACAGGTCGATGACCGTCTGGTAGCCGCGGAGCACGTCCGAGCCTCCGTACAGGGACGGCAGTATGCGCTTCTCGTTGAAGAACAGCTCGAACATGTTGAACTGCGCCATGTCGTCCATGGCCCCCGCGCCGACGACGACCAGCGCGCCGCCCCGCCGGATCGCGTCGTAGGCGGTCCGCACGGTCGCGGACCTGCCGACGACCTCGAAGGCGTAGTCGAAGCCCTCACCACCGGTCAGCCGCTGCTGGACCTCGGCGAGCCCCTCCGGGGCCACCGCCTCGTTCGCGCCGAAATGCAGCGCCCACTGCCGGCGCGCGGCGACCGGGTCGACGGCGACGATCTGGGCCGCGCCGGAGACCCGCGCGCCCTGGATCGCGGCGATGCCGACGCCGCCACAGCCGATCACCACGACCGAGGAACCCGGCTCGATCTTCGCGGTGTGGATGGCCGCGCCGACACCGGTGGTCACGCCACAGCCGATCAGGGCTCCGACCTCGAAGGGCACGTCGTCCGGGATCTTCACGGCGCAGCCCGACGCGACCACGGTCTCCTCGGCGAAAGTGCCGGTGCCGGAGAATCCGAAGATGTCAGTACCGTCGTAGTAGTAGTTGGGGGTGCCCATGTTGGCGAACCCCGCCAGGCAGAGGTTGCCCTCGCCACGCCGGCAGCTGGGACAGACGCCGCAGGGCGGCATCCAGCAGAGGACGACATGGTCACCCACGGCCAGGCCCTCGACACCTTCGCCGATCTCGGTGACCTCGCCGGCGCCCTCGTGGCCGGGCACGAACGGGGCGGGCTGCGGCAGGACGCCGCTCATCGCGGAGAGGTCGGAGTGGCACAGGCTGGCGGCCCTCATCCGGACCTTCACCTTGCCCGGCCCGGTGGCGGGGACCTCGACTCCGTCGTGGACCTCGAGCTTCTCCTGGCCTGTCTCGTGCAGGACTGCTGCGCGCATGTCTGCTCCCTGTTCCGGATGTTCCCGAAGTTCCCGATGTGCCCGGGGTCCCGATGCGGATTGAGTGGGTGCGGATGAGTGGGTGCGGTTCTGTGCTGCTGTCAGACGAACGTGAGAACGGAGTCGGCGAGGACCGGAGCGTCGGCCCGTTCCACGGAGGTGGCCGTGATGACGAGGTGCGTTCGCTCGTCCCAGACGCGGACGCGCAGCGTCTCGCCGGGGAAGAAGATCCCGGCGAAGCGCGTGCTGTAGGTGAGGACGCGGCTGGCGTCGCCGCCGAGGACCATGTCCACGACGGCCTTGAGGGCGGTCCCGTAGGAGCACAGGCCGTGCAGGATGGGGCGGTCGAAGCCGGCGAGCTTGGCGAAGTCGGGGTCGGCGTGGAGCGGGTTCCAGTCGCCGGAGAGCCGGTAGAGCAGCGCCTGGTCGTGGCGGACCGGGACCTCACGCTCCCACTCGGGGACACGCTCGGGCGGCGTGACGCGGCTGCTCTCGCCGCGCTCGCCGCCGAAGCCGCCCTCGCCACGGACAAAGATCTCGGTGTCGCAGGTCCACAGTGGTCCCTCGGCGTCGGCGGCCTCGCTGCGCATGACCAGGACCGCCGCCTTGCCCTTGTCGTAGAGAGCGGCGAGATTGCTGGTGAGGACGGCTTTCCCGGCCGGGGGCACGGGTCGGTGCAACTCGATGCGCTGGCCGCCGTGCAGGACGTGGGCGAGGTTGATGTCCAGGCCCGGCAGGCTGAAGGCCCCCGCCTTGGCCAGGCCGCCTCCGGCGACGGTGACGAAGCTGGGGAGGACCTGGAGGTCTTTCTCGTAGGTGTAGCGCAACTCGTCGGGGTCCGTGGCGGGTCGGTGGGCTCCGGCGCCGACGCCGAGGTGGTAGAGCAGAACGTCCTTGTGCTCCCAGGCGAGGTCGGTGGTGCGCGGCGGGGCCGCGAGGGCGGTGGCGGCGTCGATGGGCATCGGTGTGTCTCTCCCCTGCTACTGCTCTGCGGTTCTGCTGCTCTGCGGTTCCTGGTCGTACGGATGGCTGCGCTGCTGGTTGGTGGACCCCGACGCGGCCGTCCGCACCGTCGGACGCGCCGGGGTCGCTCGGCGCGGGCTCGGGCTCATTGGTCCGACCGTCCCCGCGAGTCCATTTGTAGAACGCGTTCTATCTACCTGATCGTCAGGTATAACGCATCCTGCCGACGTTGAGAATCCCTTGCACGCACCCGGCGCCAACCCTCGCCGGCCGCGTCAGCGACGGAGCAGCGTCACCACCGCTGCCCCGCCGAGCCCGATGTTGTGTGCCAGGCCGACGCGGGCCCCGGCGACCTGCCGCTCCCCCGCCTCGCCGCGCAGCTGCCAGACCAGCTCGGCGCACTGCGCGAGTCCGGTGGCGCCCAGCGGGTGGCCCTTGGAGATCAGGCCGCCGGAAGGGTTCACCACCCATCGGCCGCCGTACGTCGTCGCGCCCTCGGCCACGAGTTTGCCGCTCTCGCCGTCGGCGCACATGCCCAGTGCCTCGTAGGTCAGCAGTTCATTGACGGAGAAGCAGTCGTGCAGTTCCACCACGTTCACGTCTTCGATACCGAGGCCCGACTGCTCGTACGCCGCCAGCGCGGCGGCGCGGCTCATCGGCTTGCCGACGACGTCGATCGACGAGCCTGAGGCGAAGCTCTCCTCGGTGTCGGTCGTCATCG
This sequence comes from Streptacidiphilus sp. MAP12-16, assembly GCF_041262165.1. Taxonomy (NCBI): domain Bacteria; kingdom Bacillati; phylum Actinomycetota; class Actinomycetes; order Kitasatosporales; family Streptomycetaceae; genus Streptacidiphilus; species Streptacidiphilus sp. MAP12-16. Next base: position 213,557 of record NZ_JBGCBY010000011.1, on the reverse strand, counting down.
CCTGGCCGACGATCTCCACCGCCCGTTCCTGGAGGCCGTGTTCCTCCACGAAGCGCTCGCTGGCGACGACCGCCGCCGCCGCACCGTCGGAGGTGGGCGAGCACTGGAGTTTGGTCAGCGGCGCGTGGATGGTCTTCGACGCCAGGACCTCGTCCAGGGTGTAGACGTCGCGGAACTGCGCCCGGGGGTTGGCGGCGGAGTGGCGGTGGTTCTTGACCCCGACCAGGGCGAGTTGTTCGGCGGTGGTCCCATAGCGCTCCATGTGCTCACGGGCGGCGTTGCCGAAGATCTGCGCCGTGGGCGGGGTCATCTCGAAGCCGTGCCGGGCCGCCATGACTCCGTAGTGCCGGGCCAGCGGGCTGGTGGCGAAGTCACCCGCACCCTTGCCCGCACCGAGTGCGCCCCGGCTCATCTTCTCGAAGCCGACCGCCAGTACGCAGTCGTTGATGCCGCCCGCGACGAACTGGCGGGCCATCATCAGCGCGGAGGAACCGGTGGCGCAGTTGTTGTTGACGTTGTAGACCGGGATGCCGGTCAACCCCAGCTCGTAGACGGCCCGCTGGCCGGCCGTGGACTGCTGGTAGCAGAAGCCGACGGGCGCCTGCTCGACCAGCGCGTAGCCGATACCGGCGTCCGCGAGCGCAGCGTGGCCGGCCACGCGGACCATGTCCCAGTACTGCCAGTCCCGGGTCTCCGGCTTCTCGAAGTTCGTCATTCCGACGCCGACGAGGTACGTCTTTCCAGGCATGCGGCTTCTCCTGATACTCGGTGTCCTGCTGTTCAGCTGTTCGGTCCCTTACAGTTCGGTCGCTTGCAGTTCAATCGCTTGCTGTTCGCCGCTTGCCGCTCGGCCGCTTGAACGTGTCTCAGTCACGCGGCAGTCCGAGCAGGCGCTCGGCCACCACATTGAGCTGCACCTGCGTGGTCCCGCCCGCGATGGTCAGGCAGCGCGACATCAGGAAGGCGTGCCCCACCTCCCGGCCGAGTCCGTCGTACACTGCGCCCGCCGGGCCGCAGAGTTCGAGCGCCAGCTCGGCCACGCGCTGCGCGTGAGGCGCGGAGACCAGCTTGCGGACGCTAGAGCCCGCGCCCGGGTCGAGGCCGTTCAGGCTGCTCAACGCGCTGCGCAGGTCGATGCAGCCGAGGACGTGCTCGTCGGCGACCAGGCGGCCCAGGCGGGTCCGCCGTTCGGCGTCCGCCCCAGGCGCGGCGAGGAGTCGCCGTACCGCGTCGCCGGTCGGACTGGAGTCGGCCATGTGCACCCGCTCGTTGCCGAGGGTGTGCCTGGCCACCCGCCAGCCACCGTCCACCTCGCCGACGACGGCGTCGGCAGGCAACTCCAGCCCGTCCAGGAACACCTCGTTGAAGACGGCGTCGCCGGTCAGCTCGCGGAGCGGGCGGATGTCGATTCCCGCGGTTCTCCGCATGTCGACCAGGAAGTAGGTGAGCCCCCTGTGCTTGGGCTTGTCGGGCGAGGTCCGCGCCAGCAGGATGCCGTAGTCGGCCGTGCGGGCACTGGACGTCCACACCTTCTGCCCGTCCACGCGCCAACGGCCGTCCGGGAGCCGTACGGCGCGGGTGCGCAGCGAGGCCAGGTCGGAGCCCGCCTCCGGCTCGGAGAACAGCTGGCACCAGGTGAGCTCACCGCACAGGGTGGGCATCAGCAGGCGTTCGCGCTGCTCGTCCGTGCCGTAGGCGACCAGCGAGGGGACGATCCAGTTGCCGATCGTGAGGTCCGGGAGGCGTACGCCCGCCGCGCGGAACTCCTCGTCGACGACGAGCTGCTGTAGCGCGTCGGCACCGAGACCGTAGGGGACGGGCAGGTGCGGCGACGCCCAGCCGCCGGGCGCGAGCCTGCGGCGCTGCTCCGCCGGCTCCAGCCCGCGGACCGACTCCGCCGCGGCTCGTGGCCGCGCCCGGAACTCCTCGGCCTCGGGGGGCAGTTGAAGCGCCGGGCGGGCGAATCCGTCGGCCGCGAGCCGGGCGACGCGTCCGAGGGCTGCCGACTCGCCGCCGAGGAGCTGGCGCAGGGTCACCGCCCGGCGCAGCCGCAGGTGCGCCGGATGTTCCCAGGTGAAGCCGATGCCGCCGAGGATCTGGATGCAGTCCTTGGCGTTCTCGACGGCGGCCTCCAGCGCGAGCGCGGCCGCGATCTCCGAGTGGAGCGCACCGGCTCCGGTCGCCCTCCCCGTCGCCCCGCCCTTCGCCCCGCCCTTCGCCCTGCCCGTCGCCCTGGCTGCCTCCCAGGTGGCCGCGCTTGCTCGCTCGACCCGCACGAGCATCTGTGCGCACAGGTGCTTGACGGCCTGGAACTGTCCGATCGGCCGCCCGAACTGCTCGCGCACCTTGGCGTGCCCAACCGCCGTGTCGAGCGCCCATCCGGCGATCCCGCAGCACTCGGCTGACAGCAGCATCGCGACAATTTCTCTGACCGCCTCCGATCCCACCGGAAGCCGCCGGTCGTCCGGCAACCGCAGGCCGTCCGCCTCGACCGCACCGAGGCCTCGGGTCAGATCCAGCGCCTGCTGCGGGCGGACCACGACCTCGGAGGTCTCCACCACGAACCAGGCCGCACCCTCGTCGGTCGCCGCGGCCAGCAGCAGCAGGTCCGCCTCGTCCGCGCCGAGGACCGGCCCGGAGACGCCCGCCAGCCGCCAGCCTCCGCCGGGTTCGCGTCGGGCCGTCAGCCCGCCCGGTTCCAGCGCCGACGCCGCCGTGCAGCCGCCCTCGGCGAGTGTCGGCAGCCAGCGCTTGGCGGCGGTCCCTCCTGCGGCCGCGATCACGGCCGAGGCCAGCACCGTCGGCAGGTACGCACCCGGCAGCACGACCCGGCCCGTCTCCTCCACGACGACGGCCAGATCCAGCAGGTCACCGCCGCCACCCCCGTGCTCGCCGGGCAGGTGCAGCCCCAACAGCCCCTGCTCAGCGATCTCGGCCCACCACTCCGGTCGCCCGGCGCGCTGCCGTTCCAGCACGGCACGCACGGCCTCCGGCGGGACCTCCCGCTCCAACTGCCCCCGGACGGCCGCCTGCAGCTGCCGGTGGTCCTCCGTGATCCCGATGGCCATGCGCATCCCTTCCGGCTCCGCGCGGATTGCCCTCCTGCTGCTGACGCCTCGTCAGATTAGAACGTGTTTCACTATTGCGAAACCCCACCCGCGAAAACCGCTTCCCACCAGCCGCACACCTGCGGAATGATCCGCTGCCGTGACCACGCTCAGCACCCCCAGCCAGCTCAAACCACTCCCTGAGACACCATGCAGGGAATGCGGTTCCGTCCTCACCACCGATCCCCGCTTCGTCCAGTGGTGCCAGTCCTGCGGCTGGAACGCACACCCCGGCGCCACCGTCGCCAAGACCCGCGGCGACCGCTTCGACCGGCGACTCAACCGCGCCGCCGAGGAGCGGCTCTACCGGCGACTCACGGTCACAACCGGGCCGCGGCCCACCCGGGGCGCCGCCTGGTTCGGCGCGTACGCACTCGCCGGCCTGGTGCACCTGATCAATCTGGCCGTCGCCGTCAGCGGGGTGACTCTCCTGACGATCAACGCCTGGCCGAGCCGGATCGTCGGCGGGTTCCTCGTCGCGGTGGCGGTCCTGCACCGGCCCAAACTCGGTTCGATGCGCAGGATCCGCAAACGCTCCCTGCTCCTGAGCCGCGACGACGCTCCCGCGCTCTACGCCCTCGCCGACCGGATCGCCGCCGACCTGGGCACTGCCCCGGCTCGGGTCATCTGCTTCGATCAGAAGCACAACGCCTCATACGGACGGGTGGGACTGCGCCGCCAGCCGGTGCTGACGATCGGCATACCGCTGTGGGAGACCCTGCTCCCCCAGCAGCGGATCGCCCTGCTGGGCCACGAGTTCGGCCACGGCGCCAACGGCGACACCACCCGGGGACTGTGGGTCGGAGCCGCCCTGCGGAGCCTTGACGAGTGGTACGGCATGCTGGTGCCCGGACGGCGGCTGGCTCCCGACGGCCGCACGGCCGCAGCCGGCCTCGCAGCCGTGGGCGAGCTGGTCGCCCGCGTGGTCATGTTCGTCTTCGCCGAGCTGACGTTGCTGCTGCACCTGCTCCTGCTCCGGGTCACCGTGCTCACCAGCCGTCCGGCCGAGTACCTCGCCGACGCCCTGGCTGCGCGCGTCGCCGGGACCGCCGCAGCCGAGGAGTTGCTGCAGTCGCTCACCCTGGGCCAGGCCGTCGAGCAGGTACGCCAGCAGAGGTCGCGTCAGGTTCCCGGCACCGGCATCCCGAACCGGCGCCGCGGCGACGCTCCCACGGCAGCGCCTCCGCGCCAGGACTTCTGGACCGATCTGCGCGAGTACGTCGCCTCCATCCCGGAGAGCGAGCGTGCCCGGCGCCTGCGGGTCTCCGAGCTGGACGACTCGGCGACCGACAGCAGCCACCCGCCGACCCACCTGCGGCTGGCCTTTCTGCGGCAGCTGCCCGCATCGCCCCCTTCGATCACGCCCACGACGTCCGAGATCGCGGCCATCGAGACCGAGCTCACCGCGGTGCGTGCAGCGGTGGCGGCCGGGCTCGAGTGAGCGAGGGAGGTACGACCGCACTGCTCGTACCGTCGAGTAGGGTCTGCTGACCGGTGGGCAGTGGTGAGTGGCGGGAGCAGGGATGATGGGCGCGGCAGTGACGGCGGGGGTTCCGGGCGGGGGGTCGGGCGCGGTGCCGGCCGGGGTTCCCGCGGGCGACGTGGTAGCGGCGTTCGAGGCGGCCACCGGCTTCATGCCCGTGGACGAGGGGCTCGCGCTGTACGCGGCGGCGGTCGAGGTGGCGGCGCGCACGGGTCTGCCGGTACTGGAGGTGGGCACCTACTGCGGGCGCTCCACCATCCTGCTCGCCGACGCCGCCCGGCAGGCCGGGACGGTCGCGCTCACCGTCGACCACCACCGGGGCTCGGAGGAGCAACAGCCCGGCTGGGAGTACCACGACACCTCCCTGGTCGACCCCGAGGTCGGCCGGATGGACACCCTTCCGCGATTCCGGCGGACGCTGCACGCGGCCGGTCTGGAGGAGCACGTCATCGCCCTGGTGGGCAGGTCGCCGCAGGTGGCAGCGGTGTGGGGCAGGCCGCTCGGGCTGGTGTTCGTGGACGGCGGGCACACCGACGAGCACGCGACCGCTGACTACGAGGGCTGGGTTCCACACCTTGCGCCCGGCGGCATGCTCGTCATCCACGACGTGTTCCCCGATCCGGCGGACGGCGGCCAGGCGCCGTACCGGATCTACCTGCGGGCACTGGCCGAGGGCTTCACCGAGGTGTCGGTAACGGGATCGCTGCGGGTACTGCGGCAGGGTTGAGCGCCACCGGGCAGGGGCCCGGCGTGGCGTAGCTCACGGACAACCCCCGCGCCTTCGACCAGTCCTTCGGTACGGTGGCCGCAGCAGAGCAGGTGGCAGACCGGAACTGGGGGAGGAGTCAGCGATGGCCGATGCTGAGGACAGTGCACCGGCGGTGTGGGATCCCACGGCACGGGACGGCGCCGGCGGCTGGGTGCGCCGTCGCGACCCGGCGACGGCCGCGATGTGGAGCAAGACCCCGCCACCGCCCACGCCGCCTGCGGGAGAAGGTGCACCTGGCGACGCCGCGGCGGCTCAGGACCAGCCCGGGGGTGGGGACGACGACAGCCCGGGTGGCTCGGACCGCCCCGGCGGCTCAGGGGGCCAGAACCGCCCTGGCGGAGTCGGCGGTCCCGGCGGTTCCGACAGGGCGGGTGGAAGCGCCCGCGCGGAGGGCTCCCAGGTCGCCGAGGAGCAGCCCACGGCGATCCTTCCTCCCGTGCCGCCGCAGTCGCCCACGGAGTTCAACCCGCCGATGGGCCGCCCGTACGTGCCCACGGCCAGGGACATCCCCCAGGTCCCCCAGGTGGGACAGGTGCCCCCGGGGCCGCCGCAGCAGCAGCCCCGCCCGGAGCCGCCGACCGCGCCGGGCGCGCCGTACGGCTACCCGCCTCCCTCGTACGGCGCGCCGTCCTACGGGCCGCCGCCCACCTACGGGGCTCCGGCGTACGGACCGCCTGCCTACGGACCACTGCCGACCGGTCAGCCGCCCTACCAGGGCCAGACCTACGCCGGCCAGCCTCCCGGCTACCAGCGGCAGGGGCCTCCCCCGCTGCCGCCCTACGCCCAGCCGCAGCCCGCGCCGGGACAGGGGCCGGACCCGGCCCGCCGGACGAACCTGCCGCTGCTGATCGCGCTGGTTGTCGTGATCGCGGCGCTGCTGGGCGTGGGCGCGGTGTGGGGCCTCGGACTGGGTCGGACGAAGACCACGGCGAGCCACGGATCGGGCTCGCCCACCGCCGCGGCGACCGGCGCGGCCTCCGGCACGGCCACACCGAGCGACTCCGCGTCAGCGAGCGACAGCGCCTCGGCGAGCGCGTCGGCGAGCAGCAGCGCCGCCGCCGCCGGGCAGGCTCAGGCCGCCGCCCTCGACCAGTTGCTCGGCAGCGCCGCCAACTCGCGCCAGCAGGTCGTCAACGCGGTCAGCGCGGTCGACCAGTGCACCGACGCCGCGTCCGTCTCCGCCGCGCAGAGCGCCCTCACCCAGGCGGCACAGGACCGGCAGACGCTGGTCACCAAGGTCGGCGCGCTGGACGTCTCCCAGCTCCAGGGCGGGGCCGCCGCAGTGCAGACACTGAGCCGGGCCTGGTCCGAGTCCGCAGCGGCGGACTCCGCCTACGCGAACTGGGCCGGGGCGATGGCCAACGGCGGCTGCACCCCCGGAAACGCGCCGCACACCTCGGACTGGGACAACGGGACCGCCCAGAGCGGCAAGGCCACCGCCGACAAGAACGCCTTCGTAACGGCGTGGACCCCGATCGCCACGCAGTACAACCTGCCCACAAGGACCGCGGATGCCCTCTGACCATCCTCTCGACCGTTACGACACACCCCGGCCTCCCCGGCGCGGCGCGAGAGCCGCGACGCTCGCGGTGGTGCTGGCGGCGCTGGTGCCACTGGGCTTCGCCGGCTGGCTGGGGTGGCACGCCGTCGCGGGCACCGGGAGCGGGCACACCGCCGCGTCGGGCAACCTCCCCGGAGCGCCGACGACCCCGGCGGCACCGGCCGGTCGGTCAGCCGCGGCGAGCGCGTCGAGCAGCGCCTCGGCCCGCGTGAGCACGAGCGCCTCAGTCTCAGCGTCCGCCTCGGCCTCGGCCTCGGCCTCGATGGCGCCGGCCACTACCGGTCTACCCCTGGCCGGGAAGACCGTGCTGATCGACCCGGGCCACAACCCCGGCAACGTCAACTACCCGAGCCAGATCAACTCCTCGGTCCGGGTCGGCAACGGCAGCAAGGAGTGCGACACCACGGGCACGTCGACCGACGCGGGGTACTCGGAGGCCGACTTCACCCTGGACGTGGCCCGCCGGGTCCGTACGATCCTGCAGTCCGAGGGCGCGAAGGTGGTGTTCACCCAGGACGGTGACCGGCCCTGGGGGCCGTGTGTCACCGAGCGGGCCGCCATCGGGAACGCGGCCCACGCCGATGCGGCCATCTCCATCCACGGGGACGGCGCCGGAGCGAGTGACTACGGCTTCCATGTGATCCTCCCGGCCACCGTGGTCGCCGGCGGAGCCGACACCCGTCCGATCGTCGGACCGTCCCGCACCCTCGGCCTCGACGTGCGCTCCGCCTTCACCGCGGCGACCGGGGAACCGTTCGCGAACTACATCAACGGCGGGACCGGGCTCGACGTCCGGGACGACCTGGGCGGCCTGAATCTGTCGACAGTGCCCAAGGTGTTCATCGAGTGCGGCAACATGCGCAACTCCACCGACGCGGGACGGATGACCAGCCCGACCTGGCGGCAGACCGCGGCGAAGGGCCTGGCGGCCGGCCTCAGCGCCTTCCTGGAGACCGGTCATTGACATGACCTCAGTCATGCACGCCTCCAATGCGTTGACACCGTACGCTATGGGCGGTCCGAAGCTTCGTCCTCACGACTCATGAGAGGGGTCTCACGGTGAACCTCCGAACCGTCACCAGGGGGGACGCCGCGCTCGCGGTTACGGCCCTCCTGTTGCTGATCTCCTCGTTCCTGCCGTACTACAGCGGCACCTGCGTCACCGGAATCGGCACGTGCACAGTGAACGCCTGGCACAGTGCCTTCTTCCCACTGCTGCCCTCGGTCTTCTTCCTCGGCCTCATCGGTGCCGCGCTGGTCCTGGTCGGCCGCCTGCTGCCGCAGGATCCCAGAATCGCCGGCATCCAGTTGAGCCACTGGGGGACCGTCCTGGCGGTGGCCTCGCTCTGGTCCGCGCTGTGGGCGCTGATCGGCGGTCCGGGGCCGAGTCACGGCGTGGGCGCATATCTCTCCTTCCTCTTCACCCTGCTGCTGGCCGGCGCGGCGCTGGCGACACCGCTCCTTCCCGCGCTGTCCCTGGCGCTCCTTCCCGACCCGGCCAAGCAGGTCCCCGGCCCGGGCGGCTACCCCGGCTACGGGCAGCCCGGGCAGCCGGGGCAGCCGGGGCAGCAGCACCCCTACCAGCAGTCGGCGCACCACTTCCATCACGGGCAGCCCGTGCAGCAGGCCCAGCCCGGGCAGCCGTTCACCGGTCCGCAGGCACCTGCTCCGCATGCCGCCGCGCCGGAGCAGCAGGGCGGCTACGGCTACCCGAACCAGCCCGGCGGGTCCTTCGGCGCAGCGGCGCCCGCGCCGGCACCGTCACCCTCCCGTGCCGCCGCCGAACCGGTTCCGGCGCCGACGCCGACTCCTCAGGACGCCCCGCCCCGCCAGGACCACGCGACCGCGCTGCTCACTCCTGTCGTGAAGCGGCAGCCGGAGGCTCAGCCCGCGCAACCGTCAGAGCCCCGGCCGTCCGAGACCCAGCCCGCCGCGCACGCACCCGAGCCGACCCCGGCAACCTCACCTGCTGCGGCCCAGGCGCAGGCCCAGGTCCAGGCCGAACCGCAGCCGGAGCCGTCCGTCCCGGCATTCGCTCCCTTCTGGTTCGCTGTCCCCGCCGCCCGCACGCTGTCCGCCGAGCAGGACGCCCAGGGCGGTCCCGTCGGCGAGCTCGTCCCCGGCACCTGGTACCTGGCCATCGCCCAGCGCGGCGACGCCCTGCTCACCCAGACCCAGGAGGGCAAGCGCGGCCTGCTCACCGACACCTCAGGCATCCAGCGCGGATAGCTCGCAACCACCAGCGCGCACCCGATCGCAAGCAGGAGCGCGCACCGGCTCGCACCCCACTCGCGGAAAGCCGTCGCAACCCCTTTCATCCGGCGTGGGCCGGGACAGTCGCCGACTGTCCCGGCCCACGCCCGTTGTGGCCTCGCGATCGGCGGCCTACGATCACTCCCACCATAACTGACGCACCATCAGATCAATGGGGGTCACCCGCCATGCGCCTCGGTCTCGCACTCGGCTACTGGGGCGCCGCGCCGTCTCCCGGCTTCCTCGACCTCGCCGTCGAAGCCGAACGCCTCGGCTACGACTCCGTGTGGACGGCGGAGGCCTGGGGCTCCGACGCCTTCACCCCGCTCACCTGGATCGCCGCCCACACCTCGCGGATCCGCCTGGGAACGGGCATCGCCCAGATGGCCGCCCGCACTCCCACCGCCACCGCGATGCACGCCATGACCCTCGACCACCTCTCCGGCGGACGCCTGATGCTCGGACTCGGGCTTTCCGGACCCCAGGTCGTCGAAGGCTGGTACGGACGCCCGTTCCCGCGCTCGCCGCTCACCGCCGTTCGCGAGTACGTGGAAGTGATCCGGCAGGTGCTACGGCGCGAGAAACCGGTCACCCAGGACGGCGCGTACCACCCGCTCCCCTACCCCGGCGCGGACGGTACCGGCCTCGGCAAACCGCTGAAGCCGATCCTGCACCCGTTGCGCGCCGATCTGCCGATCCTGCTGGGCGCCGAGGGGCCCAAGAACATCGCCCAGACCATGCGGATCGCCGACGGCTGGCTGCCGCTCTACTTCTCCCCCGACCCCCGTCGCGCCCGGCTCGCCGACCTCTACGCCGAGCCGCTCGCCACCGCCCGTCCCGGCTTCACCGTCGCACCCCTGGTCCACGCAAGGGTGTGCGACGACGTCGCCGCCGGGCTCGCCCCGATCCAGGCCATGCTCGGCTTCTACATCGGCGGCATGGGCGCCCGCGGACGCAACTTCCACGCCGACCTGATGGCCAGGATGGGCTACGAGGCCGAGGCGCACCGGATCCAGGAGCTCTTCCTGGACGGGAAGCAGGCCGAGGCAGTCGCCGCCGTGCCGACCGCCTTCGCCGACGAGATCTCCCTCGTCGGCCCGCGCGAGCGCATAGCCGAGCGGCTGGACGCCTGGCGGGCCAGCCCGGTCACGGACCTGCTGGTCACGGCCAGGGACCCGGAGACCCTGCGCACCCTGGCCGAACTGGTGCTGTAGCGACGCGACCATCCGGCGGGGACCAGCAGGGGCCAGCGGAGACCAGCGACGACACCCGCCGGCTCAGTCGAAGGTCAGGCCGTCCAGCCACAGGGCGACCAGGTCGCCGTCGCCTATCACCTCGAGGTCGTTCCTGCCGTCCGGCAACCGCTTGTTGAGCAGCAGCATCAGCTGCACAGCCGGCCCGCGCACCGCCGCCTCGCCCTTCCCGTGGCCCTCCTCGTACGCGAAGCCCTCCGGCGTACGGCGCAGCATCCACTCGCCGTGCACATCCGTGCAGTGCAGGTGCAGCGAACCGCCCTCGCCGCGCAGCAGTTCCCGACGCGGGAAGGCCCGCGCGGCCGGAGCCCCGGCGTTGTGCAGCAGCTCGTCGACGTTGTCCGCCGCCAACTCGGGGTCGACGGCTCCGACCTGGCCGACCGCCAACTCGGCGTCGATCCGGTGGACGAGGGTCTCGTGCGCCATCCGGCGGGCCCAGAATCCTGTGTGCTGCTCGAGGGCCCAGCCCCAGACCCTCTCCTCCGGCCCGCGCTCGCGCAGCAGCGCGGCGAGGTCCAGGGCGCCGCTCAGCAGCCAGCGCGCCTGTCCGTCCGGGTCGTCCGGCGCGCGGCCGCCCGGCAGGTCGTGGAATCCGACGCGCTCCTGCGCCCGCGTCCGCACCACCTTGGTCACCCAGCGGTGCACCAGCCCCTGGTGTCGGCACAGGTCGGCCAGGTTCCACTCCGGGCAACTCGGCACCGCGGCCTTGGGATCGCCCTGCGCCACCAGCTCGGCGAACCGCCGCGCCTCGGACTCAAGGGCCGTCAGATACCGCTCGTGCTCCAGCCATGCCATACCCCAACCACCCCTCTCGCCGGACTCGGCGACGGTCCACCGAATCCGTTCCGGACGCTAGCAGCCGCCACTGACAACCGACCACCGACAGACGTGCAGTCCGGCTGTCCGAATATGGTTTCGGGCCCTCGTTCCGGGCAGATGTGAGACATGAGCGGACTCGTACGCCTGATCGGACTGGCGCTGTACCTAGCCGCGCTGGTCCTCGTCATCTGGTTCCTGATGTACCTCTTCGACGCCAACAGCCTGAACACCGTCGTCCACTGGTTCCACCGGGCCGCCGACTGGCTCGCCACCTGGTCCCGCAGCCTCTTCGACGGCGTCCACAACAGCAAGCTGCACGCACTGCTCGTCTACGGGATCCCGGCCCTGGTCTATGCCGCAGTCGGCAACGTCCTCGGTCGTACCGGCAGCCGCAGCTGACGCCTGGTCGGCCTCGCAGCCGCCCCGCCGGGACGGTCGCACGGAAGCCGACCGCGCGGTCAGCGGTCGGCCCGGCGGCCCGAGCAGCAGTCGTCGGGCAGCCCCGACGGCAGCTGCGCCCCGTCGAACACCGTGGTCGTCGCCTCGTCCCCGCCGAGCGCCGCCACCGCGAGCAGCAGCGCGCCCGCCGTCCAGGTGGTGCGCTCCTCGGGCCACACCGCGTCGTCCTCGAACACGTACCCGGTCCAGTAGCCGCCGTCCTCGTGGCGCAGGTGCTGGATTGAGCGCAGGATCTCGACGGCGCGGTCGGACTCGCCCACCGCCCAGAGCGCCAGGGCCAGTTCGGCGCTCTCGCCGCCGGTCACCCAGGGCCGGTCGGAGACGCAGCGCACACCGAGTCCTGGCACCACGAAGCGGTCCCAGTCCCGCTCGATGCGCTCCTTGGCCGCGGCGCCGCGCAGCGCCGTGCCGAGGATCGGGTAGTACCAGTCCATGGAGTAGCGGTCCTTGTCGAGGAACCGCTCGGGGTGGCAGGCGACCGCGTGGCCGAGCCGCCCGGCCGCCAGCTCCCAGTCGGGTTGTGGCTCTTCCAGGTAGTCGGCGATGGCGAGGGCGCAGCGCAGCGCGTGGTGGACGCTGGAGCTGCCGGTGAGCAGTGCCTCGTCGGGCACGGTGCCGTCCTCGTCACGCCGCCAGGCGATCGTTCCGTCGGCGCGCTCAAGTTCGAGGACGAACGCGACGGCGCGGCTGACGGTGGGCCAGATCTGTTCCAGGAAGGCGTCGTCACCGGTCGCGAGGTGGTGGTGCCAGACCCCTACGGCAATGTAGGCGCAGAAGTTGGACTCGCGGCTGCGGTCCGTCACCACGTCGTCCGTATAGGCGGAGTACCAGGAGCCGTCCGGGTTCTGATGACCCATCAGCCAGCGGTAGGCGGCCTCGGCGGCGGAGTGCTCGCCGGCGACGTCCAGCGCCATGGCGGCCTCGGTGTGGTCCCAGGGATCGAGGTGGCCGCCGGCGAACCACGGGATGGCCCCGTCCGCACGCTGGTCGGCCAGGATGCTGCGGACCGTCGCCGCTGCCTGCCCGGCGTCGAGTACGCCGGGCAGCACGAGCGCCTCGGGAACGGCGACCGGCTCGGTCCCCGCGGTCACCCGCGCTCCCGCAGCTCGTTGCGCGGCTTGGTCGCGTACGCCACGAAGCTCTTGCCGATCAGCGGGTTGAGGGTCTTCTCGGCGGCGCGGGTGAGCGTGCTGATCACCGGGGCGCCGACGATGTCCCAGACCAGCAGCTGGTGGTATGCCTTCACCGGCAGCGCCTTGTCGTTGTCGACGCCGACCGCGCACTTGATCCACCAATACGGGGAGTGCAGCGCGTGCGCGTGGTGCGTGCCATAGGGGTCGAGGCCCGCGCCGCGCATCTTCTCCAGCAGCTCGTCGCCGCGGTAGATGCGGATGTGACCGCCCTCGACCTCGTGGTACGCGTCGGAGAGGGCCCAGCAGACCTTCTCGGGGAGCCAGCGCGGAACGGTGATCGCGATCGAGCCGCCGGGCTTGAGCACCCGCACCATCTCCGCGAGCAGGCCCTTGTCGTCGGGGATGTGCTCCATCACCTCGGAGATGATGACCTTGTCGAAGCTGTCGTCGGGGAAGGGCAACGCGAGCGCGTCGCCCTCCATCGCGACGGCGGACGCACCCGCCGGGGCCTCGCCCGCCTCGTCCATGGCCGCGAACCAGCGCTTGACCTCGCGGATCTCCTCGGCGTTGCGATCCAGGGCGACGACGCGGCCGCCGCGCCGGTACACCTCGAAGGCGTGCCGGCCTCCGCCGCAGCCCAGGTCGAGCACCCGGTCGCCCGGGGCGATCGGGAATCGAGAGAAGTCGACGGTCAGCACGGTCGCGGGGCTCCATTCACATCGGGCACGTCATGCAGGTCATGCACGTCAGATCGGAAAAGCAGGGCCGGCAGGGCGCTCGGGCGGCGGCGCTCGGGCTGCGGGGCGGGCAGCCGCGGCCTACACGTAGCGCCACCCGTTGCCCGCGCGGGCGCGCTGCCCGGTGCCGGTGGCGATGGCCTCGCGGTAGCGCTCGGCGGTGAGCTCGGCGGCGCGTTCCCAGGTGAATCGGGCCAGCACTCGTTCGCGTCCGGCCGCGCCGATCCGGCGGCGCAGCTCGGGGTCGTCCAGCAGGCGGCCGAGGGCGGCGGCCAGCGCGCCGGGGTCGCCCGGGGGCACGGCGAGGCAGGTCTCGCCGTCGGGTCCGGACACCTCGGGGATGGCGCCGCCGGTGGTGGCGACCAGCGGGGTGCCGGTGGCCATGGCCTCGGCGGCGGGCAGCGAGAAGCCCTCGTACAGCGAGGGCACGCAGGCAACCTCTGCGCTGCGCACCAGGTCCACGAACGCGTCGTCGTCGATGCCGCCGCGGAACTCCACGGCGCCTTCGAGGCCGAGTCGGCGGATCGCCTCCGCGACGGGGCCGTCCTCGCGCCGCCTGCCGACGACGACGAGGTGCGCGTCGCGCTCGGTGCGGACCTTGGCGAGGGCGTCGATCAGGTGGATCAGGCCCTTGAGCGGGACGTCGGCGCTGGAGGTGGTGACGATCCGTCCGGGGACCACGGGGACGGACGCGTCCGGCGACCACAGGCGGACGTCGGCGCCGATGGGGACGACGTGGACCCGGTCGGGTCGGACGCCCAGGTGCTCGGTGATCTCGCGTCCCGAGCTCTGCGAGACGGTGAGGATCGAGTCCAGGCGCTGCGCGACGCGGCGCTGCATGCGGGTGAAGCCGTACCAGCGGCGGACGGACAGCTGCCGCCTGAGGCCCTCGGCGGCGGCCAGGTCGAGTTCGCGGTCCACCGTGATGGGGTGGTGGATGGTGGTGACCAGGGGGAACCCGATCCGGTCAAGGCCGAGCAGGCCGTAGCCGAGCGTCTGGTTGTCGTGGACCACGTCGTAGCGGCCCCGGTGCAGCGCGAGGTGCCGCCGCGCGCGGAGGCTGAACGTCAGCGGCTCGGGGAAGCCACCGGTCCACATGGTCGCGACCTCGAGCAGGTCGACCGGACCTCGGAACTCGCGCGGCCTGGGCGTACGGAACGGGTCCGGCTGGCGGTAGAGGTCCAGGCTGGCGATCTCCGTGAAACCGAGCTTCCCGCCGGTCTCGACCTCGTCGAGGACCGGGTACGGCTGTCCGCCCAGGACCTCCACGTCGTGCCCGAGCCGGGCGAGTTCGCGGGAGAGATGGCGGACGTAGACGCCCTGCCCACCACAGAAGGGGTTGCCCTTGTAGGAGAGCAACGCGATCCGCAGCGGCCGGTCAGCGGGCACAGCGTCCCGCGCAGCACTGGTCACCTGGGATTCTTCTCCTCTGTCGTCGCCGTCGGCCTGCTCGGTCGCCCGCTGCCCCCCACGCACTCCCGACGGCTGCCCCGGCCAGGGTAATCTAGAACACGTTCCAATGATGAAGCGTAGGGAGACCTTGAGGTTACCGGCACGTAGCGGGGCTCTCCGGGGCAGGGCAGGTGATTCGCGCCACCCTGGGACTCTGCGCCATCATTCGGGAAACCAGTAGTCCCGCCCCCGAATCGGGGCGAGCCCAGAGGCACCACCAGACTGGGGGACCGCCCGATGACCACCAGCCCCAGACCGCCGGCCGCGCCGCCGCTGACCGAGCGGCAGGAGGCCCGCCGTCGGCGCATCCTGCACACGGCGGCCCAACTCGCCTCGCGCGGCGGCTTCGACGCGGTGCAGATGCGCGAGGTCGCGGAGAGCTCCGGCGTCGCCCTGGGCACGCTGTACCGCTACTTCCCCTCCAAGGTGCACCTGCTGGTCGCCACCATGCAGGACCAGCTCCAGCTGATGCAGGAGCAGTTGCGCAAGCACCCGCCGTCCGCGGAGGAGCCGGGCGCGCGGGTGACCGAGACGCTGATGCGGACCTTCCGCGGTCTCCAGCGCGAGCCGCAGCTCGCCGAGGCCATGGTGCGGGCGCTGACCTTCGCCGACCGCTCCGTCAGCGCGGAGGTGGACCAGGTCAGTCGCCTCACCGCGGTGCTGATCACCGAGGCGATGGGGCTGGACCACCCGCCGAGCCGCGAGCAGCTCGCCGCCGTCCGCGTGATCGAGCACACCTGGCACTCGGCGCTGGTCACCTGGCTCTCCGGACGTGCCTCCATCGCCCAGGTCCGGATCGACCTGGAGACCGCGTGCAGGCTGCTGGCCGAGTAGCGCGGTGGGGGTGTGCCGTCCCCCACGACGGCACACCCCCCTGGGAGGGTGCTGGGGATCTAGGTGTACTGACCCGTGAGGTTGGGGACGCGACTGGCGGGTGGTTGGCCTTTCAGGGCGGTGTGTCCGCGGTGGTGATTGTAGGCGTGTATCCAGGCGGGGTAGGCGTCGCGTCGTTCCTGCTCGGTGCGGTAGGGCTTCGCGTAGGCCCATTCGTTGAGCAGGGTGCGGTTGAAGCGCTCGACCTTGCCGTTGGTCTGCGGCCGGTAGGGGCGGGTGCGTTTGTGGGTGATGCCGGCGGCGGTCAGGGTGTCGCGCCAGGTCCGGGAGCGGTAGCAGGAGCCGTTGTCGGTCAGGACGCGCTGGACGGTGATCCCGGCGCGTGCGTAGAACGCCTGGGCACGGGTCCAGAATCCGGCGGCGGTGTCCTTGCGCTCGTCGGTGAGGATCTCGCTGTAGGCCAGGCGGGAGTGGTCGTCGACGGCGTTGTGCAGGTAGCTGTAGCCGGCGCTGGAACGGTTCTTGCGCCCGGCCTGGCGGCCCAGCACCTGGTGGCCGCCGCCGTCGGGGATGTTGCCGAGTTTCTTGATGTCCACATGCACCAACTCGCCTGGTGCGGTGTGTTCGTAGCGTCGGATCACCCGTCCGGTGGCGCGGTCGAGGTGGGCCAGGCGGGCGAGGCGGTAGCGGGTCAGCACCCGGTGCACGGTGGCCGGGTTCAACCGCAGCAGGAATGCGATGCGGGCCGGGCCCCAGCGGCGCAGTATGCGGACCTTGATGATTCTGCGCTCGGTGCGGGTCGGGGTTTGGCGCGGGCTGTGGTGCGGCCGTGAGGAGCGGTCGCTCATGCCCGCCTCGCCCAGTTCGCGGTAGCGGTCGGCCCAGCGCTTGGCCGTGGTCGCGGAGACCTGGAAGCGCTCCGCCGCGCGACGCAGCGGCCAGCCGTCGTCGACCACGCAGCGGGCCAGGCGCAGCCGTCCGGTCTCGGTCAGTGGTGCGTTACGGTGTGCCATGAGGGCCTTTCTGAGTGCCGGTGCAGATGTCGCAATCCACACCAAGCCAGAAGGCCCTCACCCATTTCAAGATCCCTCAGCAGTGACCCCCGTCACCAACCTCCGTGGTCAGTACATCTAGGCCGGGCTCGCGGTGTCCTGCGACTCCGCTTGCCGCGTTGTCGTCGGTCGCCAACCAACCACGGTTGGCTCCCTCCTCCGCCTTGCAATCGAAGCCGCAGGACACCGCTCCCTGATCCGGCCTAGATCCCCAGCACCCTCCCAGAGCCCTTCATTCCGGCGGGAAGACCGGTTCGCTGCTGCCGGCGATGCGCAACGCGATCGCCTCGACCGGGCAGCTCTCGGCCGCGGCGAGCAGCGCCTCGGACGCGTCCGCCTCCTCCGTCACGGGATGCGACTGGCGCCCGCCGTCCAGGCGGAAGCCGTCCGGGGCGGAGGCGACGCACAGCCCCGAACCGATGCACACCGACCGGTCCACCTCCACCCGCCAGCGGTCGCCCATCAGCCCTCCGCTCCCGTGCCCGCGCCGGCACCTGTGTCCGCGCCCGGCGCCAGGTAGCCCTGGGGCAGGTGGACAGTCTTGGCCTCCAGATACGAGTCCAGCCCCTCCGGGCCGAACTCGCGGCCTATGCCGGACTGCTTGTAGCCGCCGAACGGGCCCTTGAAGTCCAGGCTGAAGGTGTTCACCGAGAACGTCCCCGTCCGCACCTGCCGAGCCACGTCGATGCCGTGCTCGACGTCAGCGCACCAGACACTGCCGGAGAGGCCGTAGTCCGAGTCGTTGGCGATCTTCAGCGCGTCCGCCTCGTCCTCGTACGGGATCAGGCAGACCACCGGGCCGAAGATCTCCTCCCGGGCGACCCGCATCCGGTTGTCGACACCGCCGAGCAGCGTCGGCTCGACGTACCAGCCGGTGGACTGCGCCGCCGGAACGCCCCCGCCGGTGAGGACCTTGGCGCCCTCCTCCTGGCCAATCCGGATGTAGTCGAGGTTGCGCTGCTGCTGGCGGCGGGTGACCAGCGGCCCGATCTGGGTGGCCTCGGCCAGCGGGTCGCCGACGACGAGCGCGTCGACGGCCGCCACCAGTTGGTCCGCGATCTCGTCGTAGCGGGCGCGGGGGGCGAGGATGCGGGTCTGGGCGACGCAGGCCTGACCGTTGTTCATGTAGGCGGAGCCCATGAGGTTGGCGACGGCCGCCTCCAGGTCCGCGTCCGGAAGCAGGATCGCGGCGGATTTGCCGCCGAGCTCAAGGGTGACCCGGGTGAGGTGCTGCGAGGCCACCTCCATGATCCGCTTCCCGGCGGCGACGGAGCCGGTGAACGAGACCTTGTCGATCCCCTCGTGGCCCACCAGGTACTCGCTGACCTCGCGGTCGGCGGGGAGGATGCTCAGCACGCCCTCCGGCAGTCCGGCCTCTCGGACGATCTCGGCCAGGATGTAGGAGTCGAGCGGAGTCTCCGGCGAGGGCTTGAGGATCACGGTGCACCCCGCGATCAGCGCCGGCGCGAGCTTGGACGCCGCGACGAACTGCGGCACGTTCCACGGGACCACGGCGGCGACCACGCCGACCGGCTCGCGGCGCACCAGGATCGGACCGAGCACCCCGTCCCGGTGCTCCTCGAAGGCGAACTCGCGTGCGGTGGTGATCGCCGCGTCCCAGATCATCATCGGCCCGTAGGCCTGGGCCAGGATGCTCCAGGAGTACGGCGAGCCGTTCTCGGAGCTGATGACGCGGGCGAGCTCGTCCGCCCGCGCCGCGATGCCGTCCCTGATCCGCTCGGCGACGGCGAGCCGTTCGGCCAGCGTCATCCTCGGCCACGGGCCCTCGTCGAAGGCCCGGCGGGCGACCGCGACGGCCCGGTCGACGTCGGCGCGGGAGGCGTGCGGCACGCGGCCGATGACCTGCTCGGTGTGCGGGGAGACCACCTCGATGACGTCCTGCCCGGCGGGTGGCACCAACTCCCCGCCGATGAAGAGTTCGCCGTACTCCACTACCTCGGTCATGACCCGGCCTCCAAGCTGACGAACCGTCACTTATGGCGGTTAATAGAACTGATATCAGTTCTACTTATTGAGGGCAACGGTCGTGCAGTAGGCTGCCCGACTAGTTGCGCCATACAAGGAACGCGTTCTACTCAGTGAGCTCGGAGAGGACGGCACCATGCCCGCCGAGAAGCCGCCCGTCGAGACGCCGCCCGTCGAGACGCCACCGGCCGCGAAGCCCCAGCCCCGAGCGCTGCCCGCACCGCCCGCGACCCAGGACATCGGCGGCGGTGTCTGGAGCATCACCGTCCCCATCCCGGACAACCCCCTCCGCTACACGCTGGTCTACCTGCTGGAGAGCGACCGCGGCCCGGTCCTGGTCGACACCGGATGGGACGATCCCGCCGGCCGCACCGCCCTCGCCGAGGGCCTGGACGCCGCCGGCTTCTCCCTCGCCGACGTGCACGGCGTGCTCGTCACCCATCACCACCCGGACCACCACGGCCTCTCCGCCCACGTCCAGGAGCAGTCCGGCGCCTGGATCGCCATGCACGGCGCGGAGGCCAAGGTCGTCCGGGCGCTGCACGACACCCGGCCGGCCCGCTGGCTCGGACGGATGGCGGAGCTGATGCGCACCGCCGGCGTCCCGCAGGAGCACCTCGACGGGCTCAGCAGTTTCGGCAGCTCCGGCGCACCCATCGCCGACACCGTCCCCGACCGCGAGCTGGTGCACGGCGAGTCAGCCGGCGTCCCCGGCCGCGATCTCCGCGTGCTGTGGACGCCCGGGCACACCCCCGGCCACGTCTGCCTGTATCTGAACGAACCCGATCACCCCAGCCGCCTGCTCTCCGGCGACCATCTGCTCCCCACCATCAGCCCGATCGTCAGCCTCTACCCGGAGAACCCGGGCGACGAGCCGACCGACCCGCTCGGCGACTTCCTCGACTCGCTGGAGCGCATCGCCGCCCTGGCGCCCGCGGAAGTCCTCCCCGCGCACCAGTACAGGTTCGCGGACGCACCCGGCCGGGTCCGCGAGCTGCTGGACCACCACGCCGTCCGCCTCGCCGACCTGCTCACGCAACTCAAGCACGAGCCACTGACACTCTGGCAGGCCGCCCAGCGCATGCACTGGAACCGCCCCTGGGAGGAACTGGGGTTCATCCCCCGTCATCTGGCCCTCTCCGAGGCGGCCGCGCACGTCAGACGTCTCGTCAAGACCGGCCTCGCCGAGGAGCTCTCCGACACCGAGCCCGCGCTCTACCGCGCCCTGTGACCCAGAACACGCCACGAGCGACCAGCGAAGGGGACCCGAGGGGGAGCCGCAGGGGGAGCCGCAGGCGGAACACCGGGCGCCGGATACAGTGACCGCACCACTTGATCCGCATCCTGGCGGGGAAAGCCGGTTCGATTCCGGCGCTGACCCGCAACCGTAGAGCCGGAGCACCCTCCAGGAAGCGAGCGGCCCCGTCGAGGTCTACGGATCGCCCCCGCTCTCCGAAAGGCACAACCAACCATGCTCACCGCCGCCCGTCTGGGCGCCGTCGCGCTGACCGCCGCCGTTTTCGCCGGTACGGCCGCGCCCGCCTTCGCCGCCTCCGCCAGCCCGAGCGCGGCACCGCTTCCCGCCGGGCTCTACGGCAAGAGCGACCCGACCTACGACGGAGTGTGGCGGCAGGGACTCAGCCTGATCGCCCTGCACACCCAGGGGGTCACCCCGGCGGACTCCGCGGTCGGCTGGCTGACCGGCCAGCAGTGCGCGGACGGCGGCTGGCCCTCGTACGACGCCACCCCGGCGAAGGGCTGCACGGCCGCGACCGAGGACACCAACGCGACCGCGGTCGCCGTCCAGGCCCTGGTCGCGCTCGGCGGGCACGACGCCGCCGTGAGCAAGGCCGTGGCCTGGTACCGGAAGATCCAGAACGCGGACGGCGGCTGGGCCTACAACCCGGGCTCGCCCAGTGACGGCAACTCCACCGGCCTCGTCGTCTCCGCGCTCGACGCGGCGAAGACGGACCCGGCCACCCTCGTCGGAAAGAGCGGCAAGAGCGGTGTCGACGGGCTGCACGCCCTCCAGCTCGGCTGCACCGCTGCCATGGCCGAGCAGGGCGCATTCGCCTACCAGCCGGACAAGTCGGGCAAGCTCGTCGCCAACGACGCCTCCTCGGCGCAGGCCGCGCTCGCGGCGGGTGGCGCGTTCCTGCCCGTGGCCGCACCGACCGGCGCGGCAGCCCCGACGCCTTCGGCGTCGACCGCCGCGTCCGCTTCGGCGAGTTGCTCGGACTCCGCGGCGGCCGCCTCGCAGTACCTGGCGCAGCGCCTCAGCTCCGGCGGCGAGCACCTGACCAGCCAGCTCGCGGGCGCGAGCCCGACCACCGACTACGCCAGCACCGGCTGGGCGGTTCTCTCCCTCGCCGGTAGCGGCCGACCCGACGACGCCAGGCGCGCGGCCCAGTGGCTGCGCGACAACGGTGCCCCCTGGGCGCAGAACAACGGCACCCCCTCCCCCGCCGCCCTGGCCACGCTGATCCTCGACGCGCGCGCCACCGGCCTGGACCCGCACCGCTTCGGCACCGCGGACCTGGTCACCCAGCTCGAGGCCACCGGTCCCACCCCGGCCGCGACGCCCGCGTCCTCCGCTCCCGCCGCATCCGCCGTCGCCAGCGCTCCGGCCAAGACGTCCGGCAGCGGCTTCTCCCCCTGGTGGATCATCGGCGTCGGACTGGTCGCGGGCGCCGGCATCGGCCTCTTCGTCAGCTTCAGCCGGAGCAAGCGCGGATGACTACGCGCCGTACGGGGGCAGTGGCGGGCCCGCTCGTCACCGCTCTCCTCTCCGCCCTGGTCCTGGCCCTCGTCGTCGCCGTCACCCCGGCCTCGGCGTCGAGCTACCGCTACTGGTCCTTCTGGGAGGGCTCAGGCACCAGCTGGACGTACCAGCAGGCGGGCCCGAACACCTACCGCCCGGCGGACGGCTCGGTCGACGGCTGGCGCTTCGGCATCAGTGCGGACAGCGCGGACGCGGTGAAGCCGCGCTCCGCGCCCGACTTCGCCACCGCCTGCGCCAGGACCCCCGCCGTGAGCGGCAAGAAACGCGTCGCGGTCGTCATCGACTACGGAACGGCGGCTGACGCACCGTCAGGATCGACGCCGCCGACCCTGATGACCAGCTGCGCGACTCTCGACCCGGACGCCAGCTCCGCCCAGCTCCTGGCCCAGGTCGCGCCGCCGCTGCGGTACGACAGCAACGGCATCCTCTGCGCGATCTCCGGATACCCGAGGACCGGCTGCGGCGACGTCGTCAGCGGAACCAGCACGGCCACCGGAGGCACGGGGGCCACCGGCAGCAGCTCCACCAGCGCCGCCCCGGCGACATCCACCCCCACCGCCCCCGCGAGAACCGCGGGGTGGCTCCTGGGAGCCGCCCTGATCCTCGCCCTCGCCGGAGCCGGCTACTGGCAGACCCGCCGCCGCAGGCACGACTGACCGCGGGTACTACTGACCGCAGGTACGACTGACCGCGACCACGACCAGTCCGCCTCCGTCTCTCCTCCGCGCACTCGTTCAGTTCACCGCAGCCACATCCCCGAAGGCCGTCAGGACCACCTCCATGCCGCTCCCACCGCCACCGCAACGGCACCTGCACCCAGGTGCCTGGTGGCTGTGGGCGCTCGGCCTGGCCACCGCCGCCTCCCGCACCACCAACCCGCTGCTCCTGCTGCTGACCACCGCCGTGGCCGGATATGTCGTCGCCGCCCGCCGCACCGACGCCCCCTGGGCGCACTCCTACAGCGTCTTCCTCAAACTGGGCCTGCTGGTCCTCGCCATCCGGATGGTGTTCTTCACAGTCCTCGGCTCGCCCATCCCAGGTACCCACATCCTCTTCACCCTGCCCCAGATCCCGCTCCCCTCCTGGGCGCGCGGGGTCCAACTCGGCGGCCCGGTCAGCCTGGAAGGACTCCTCTTCGCGCTGTACGACGCGCTGAGACTCGCCGTCCTGCTCGCCTGCGTCGGTGCGGCCAACGCCCTCGCCAACCCGGCCCGGCTGCTGCGCTCCCTCCCGGGCGCGCTGTACGAGGCGGGGGTCGCCGTAGTCGTCGCACTCACCTTCGCGCCGAACCTGGTCACGGACGTGCGGCGGCTCCGGGCCGCCCGCCGCCTGCGCGGACGCACCGAGCGCGGCGCGAAGGCACTCCTCACGATCGGCATACCCCTCCTGGAGAGCGCCCTCGAACGGTCCGTCAGCCTGGCCGCCGCCATGGACACCCGCGGCTTCGGCCGCACCACGGACATACCCCTGGCCGTCCGCCGCACGACAGCCGCACTGACCCTCTCCGGCCTGCTCGGCATCTGCGTCGCCGCGTACGGACTGCTCGGCGCGGACGGCACCGCCTGGGCCCTGCCGGTCCTGGCGCTGGGCACCCTCGCCGCGGTCACCGGCCTGGTGCTGGGCGGCCGCCGCGCCGTCCGCACCCGCTACCGGCCCGACCCGTGGGCCTGGCGCGAGTGGCTGGTGTCGGGCTCGGGCATCGCCGTCGCCGCGCTGATGGTCAGCCTCGGACCGGCCTACGCCGAAGCCCTCAACCCGCCTGCGGTCCCGCTCGCCGCACCGACGCTCCCGCTGCTGCCCGCCGCAGCCGTCCTCCTCGGCCTGCTCCCCGCCTTCGCCGCACCCGTCCCGCCCCGTGTGAAGGGAAGCCGATGATCACCTTCGAGCAGGTCTCCGTCACCTACCCCGAAGCCTCGCACCCGGCACTGACAAGCCTGGACCTGACCATCCCCGAGGGCGAGCTCTGCCTGCTCGTCGGGCCCTCGGGCTCCGGGAAGTCCACCCTCCTCGGAACCGTCAGCGGCCTGGTCCCGCACTTCACCGGCGGCGTCCTGCACGGCAGGGTCACCGTGGCCGGCCGGGACACCCGCACCCACCGGCCCCGCGACCTCGCCGACGTGGTCGGCACCGTCGGCCAGGACCCCCTGGCCCACTTCGTCACCGACACCGTCGAGGACGAACTCGCCTACGGCATGGAATCCCTGGGCCTCGCGCCGGAGGTGATGCGGCGTCGGGTCGAGGAGACCCTCGACCTGCTCGGCCTCGCCGAGTTGCGCGCCCGTCCGCTGGCCACGCTCTCAGGCGGCCAGCAGCAACGCGTCGCCATCGGCTCGGTGCTCACCGTCCACCCGCAGATCCTCGTCCTGGACGAGCCCACGTCGGCCCTGGATCCGGGTGCGGCGGAGGAAGTCCTCGCCGTCCTGCAGCGCCTCGTCCACGACCTCGGCACGACCGTGCTGCTGGCCGAGCACCGCCTGGAACGCGTGGCCCAGTACGCCGACCAAATCATCCTGCTCCCCGGCGGCGGGCAGCCGCCGCTGATGGGCGAGCCCGCCGAGGTCATGGCCGTCTCCCCGGTCCACCCGCCCGTCGTGGCCCTCGGCCGCGCGGCGGGCTGGTCACCGCTGCCGCTCTCGGTGCGGGACGCCCGGCGCAGGGCCGCTCCGCTCCGCGCCCGGCTCGCGGGTCGCGCCCCGGCGCCGGCGCCGGCATCCGTGGCCGCTTCCACGCCCCCTGCCGCCGCCGTCACCGCCCTCGCCGTCCGGCGCGGCGGTGTCGAAGCGCTGCGCGGCGTCGACCTCACCCTCCGCCCCGGCGAGATCACAGCGCTGATGGGACGCAACGGCTCCGGCAAGTCGACTCTCCTCGGCGCACTGGTCGGCCTGCACGCCCCCAGCTCCGGCCGGATCGACGTCGGCGGTCTCACCCCGCACCGGGCCAAGCCCGTCGCGCTCCTCCCCCACGTCGGGCTCGTCCCCCAGGAGCCGCGCGACCTGCTCTACTGCGACACCGTCGACGCCGAATGTGCCGCCGCCGACCGCGACACCGGCTCCACGCCCGGCACCTGCCGCGCCCTCGTAGAACGCCTGGTCCCGGGCATCCCCGGCGGCATCCACCCGCGCGACCTCTCCGAGGGCCAGCGCCTCACTCTCGCGCTCGCCGTCATCCTCACCGCCCGGCCCGCCCTGATCCTCCTGGACGAACCGACCCGCGGACTCGATTACGCCGCGAAGTCCCGGCTCGTCGCCATCCTCCGCGACCTCGCCACCGAGGGACACGCGGTACTGCTCGCCACCCACGACGTGGAACTCGCCGCCGAGTTGGCCCATCACACGGTGATCCTCGCCGAGGGCGAGATCGTCGCGGACGGCCCGACGCCGGACATCGTGGTGTCCTCCCCGGCGTTCGCACCACAGGTCGCCAAGATCCTCAGCCCCGAACCGTGGCTGACGGTCCGCCAGGTCACCGACGCCCTGGCCGAAGCCCCCCCTGAAGCCCTCCCGGAAGCCCTCACCGAAGCCCTCCCTGAAGCCCTCACCGAAGGCCTCGCCGACGGCCCTGACCGGTCGCGAGGGGAAGCCCCGTGAACCTGACCGGCAGCGCACCCGCCGTCCCCACCCCCGACCGGTCCTCCCTCGCCCGTCCCGTCCCGCTCGGCCGCCGTTCCACCGCCATGCTGCTGCTGATCGCGGCGATCGGCGTGGTCGCCTTCGGCTGGCCGCTCCTCGCCGCACCCACCTCCAGCCTCGCCCATTCCGGCGATGCCCCCTGGCTGTTCGCCGCCCTCCTCCCGCTCCTGCTCGCCGTCGTCGTCGCCCAGATCTCCGAAGGCCGGGTCGCCACCGGCGGGCAGGCGGGTCTGGACGCCAAATCCATCGCCCTGCTCGGTGTCCTCGCGGCAGCGGGTGCGGCCCTGCGACCGCTGGGCGCGGGTACGGCGGGCCTCGAGCCGACGTTCTTCCTGATGGTCCTGTCCGGACGGGTCCTCGGGCCGGGCTTCGGCTTCGTCCTCGGCAACGTCTCCCTCTTCGCCTCCGCGCTGCTCACCGGCGGAGTCGGCCCCTGGCTGCCGTTCCAGATGCTCGCCATGGGCTGGGTCTGCCTCGGCGCGGGCCTGCTCCCCCGCCCCGCCGCCCTGCGCGGACGCGGCGAGCTGTGGCTGCTCGCCGGCTACGGGGCGGTGTCGGCCGAGCTGTACGGGCTGGTCATGGACCTCCAGGGCTGGCCCTACATCGCCGGGCTCGGCAGCGGCATCTCGTATGTCCCCGGCGACCCGCTCGGCGCCAACCTGGCCCGCTTCCTGACGTACCACCTGGCCACCGCCATGGGCTGGGACATACCCCGCAGCGTCCTCACCGCGGTGCTCTGCCTCACCCTCGGCCATCCCCTCCTCGCCGCCCTCCGCCGCGCCTCCCGCCGCGCCGCCTTCGACGCCCCCACGAGCTTCCAGCCGCCGCAGCCGGGGTGACGCCGTCACGTAGATCGACCGGCACATGCAGGGCGTACGCAGCCAGGCCGACCGCACGCGCCTCCGTCCCCGGCGCGGTGCGTGAAGGAGGTGGGCACAGGCACAGGCGTGGGCGCAGGTCCCGGTCAGATCGCGTCCGCGTAGCGCGGGACGCTGTTCCAGCCGTCCGGCGTCAGCCGCCGGATCAGGGTGACGAGGAACTCGCCGCCACACTCCTTCTCGATCGTTTCAGCTCGCTCGCGGGCTCGCGATTCCGCAGCGGCGTCCTCTCCGATCCACTCGATGCGCAGTACGCCGTCGGGTGCGGAGAACTCGAAGGTGCCGGGGGTGCCTATACGCGTGTCGTCGGTCATGTCGCGCTCCCTGCCGACTCGGGGGATGGCTTTTACCATCGTCACCCCGGAGACGCGAGTGCGCGCGGGATCAGGCGTCGGATCCTGCCTCGAGGCCCGTTCGCAGCAGTGGACGCCACCCCGCTGAGCTCGCCGACGGGTCGGTCAGCGGGGCGCGGTCTCGGTGTCGAGCCAGCCGAGGTACTCCGCGCTGCCCCGGGGAACGTCCATGGAGACGATCTCCGGGGTTTCGTAGGTGTGCACCCGCTTGATGAGCTGCTCGAGCTCCTCGTACTTCTCAGCGGGCAGCTTGTAGCTGACCCGCCACTCCAGTTCCTCCTGGACCGCGCCCTCCCACCAGTACACCGACCGGATCGGCCCGTCGATCTGCGCGCATGCGGTAGCTCTGGCCGCGACGGCCGCGCGGGCGAGATCGGCGGCGCGTTCGGCGGTGTCGGTCGTGGTCAGCACGATGATGTGCCTGGCCATGCGTCCTCCCCGGATCGGCATGGACCTGACGCTACCCGGCAGGGATGGGGGCGGCGCGGTCCCCACCGCGCCGCCCCCGTCCCCATCCGAGCCCCATCCCCGTCCGAGCCCCGCGCCCGTCCCCTCCCCGAGTGAGCCCCGTCCGAGTCCCCGGCCCCCGCCCCTTCCCAATGGCGGAACCGCGGCCCAGTGGCTGCGTCAGAGCCGCTGCAGGATCGTCCCGGTCGCCAGCGCCCCGCCCGCGCACATGGTGACCAGTGCGAACTCCTTGTCCGAACGCTCCAGTTCGTGCAGCGCCGTGGTGATCAGCCGGGCACCGGTGGAGCCGACCGGGTGGCCGAGCGCGATGGCGCCGCCGTTGACGTTGACCTTGGCCATGTCGGCTTCCATGACCTGCGCCCAGGAGAGCACGACCGAGGCGAAGGCCTCGTTGATCTCGACCAGGTCCATGTCGGCGAGCTTCATCCCGGCCTTGCCGAGCACCGCGCGGGTCGCGTCGATCGGGCCGTCCAGGTGGTAGTGCGGATCAGTGCCGACCACGGCCTGGGCGACGATACGGGCGCGCGGGGCGAGCCCGAGGGCGCGGGCGGCGCGACGCGACGCCCACATCACGGCGGCGGCCCCGTCCGAGATCTGCGAGGAGTTGCCCGCCGTGTGGATCGCGGTCGGCATCACCGGCTTGAGGTTGGCCAACGCCTCCGCCGAGGTGTCCCGCAGCCCCTCGTCGCGGTCGACCAGTCGCCACATGCCCTGTCCGGCGTGCTGCTCGGCCTCGGTGGTGGGCACCTGGACGGCGTAGGTCTCCCGCTTGAAGCGCTCCTCGGCCCAGGCGTTGGCCGCCCGGTCCTGCGAGAGCAGGCCGAGCCGGTCGACGTCCGTACGGGTCAGCCCGCGCCGCCTGGCGATACGCTCCGCGGCCTCGAACTGGTTGGGCAGGTCGACGTTCCACTCCTCGGGGAACGGACGCCCGGGACCGTGCGCCGAGGCGCTGCCGAGCGGGACCCGCGACATCGACTCGACGCCGCAGGCGATGCCGACGTCGATGACGCCAGCCGCGACCATGTTGGCGACCATGTGGTTGGCCTGCTGCGAGGACCCGCACTGGCAGTCCACGGTGGTCGCGGCGACCTCGTAGGGGAGGCCCATCGCGAGCCAGGCCGTGCGGGCCGGGTTCATCGACTGCTCACCAGCGTGGGTGACCGTCCCGCTCACTATCTGTTCGATGACATCCGGCTGCACGCCGGTACGCGCCAGCAGCTCGCGGAAGGTCTCCCCCAGCAGATAGGCGGGGTGAAGGTTGGCGAGGGCTCCGCCTCGCTTGCCGATCGGACTGCGCACTGCTTCGACGATGACGGGTTCAGCGGCCATGACTCGCCCTCCGGAAGCCCCGGCACCCAGGGGGCGCCGAAGAGAACTGATACGCGTTCTAGTTCTGGACCCCTTTGTATTCTCCGCGACCGCACCCGCGCAAGGCTCTTGCGCGGACTAGAACGCGTTACTACCGTCGAGTCTCAGATCTGACGCCTCGTCAGTTGACTCGGAGGCCCCGATGACCTGCCCGGCTCTGCCCGACGGCTTCGACTTCACCGATCCCGACATCAACCAGCACCGGGTTCCCCTTCCCGAGCTGGCACTTCTGCGCCGCACCGAGCCGGTGTGCTGGATCCCTCAGCAGCCGGGCACCACGGGCTTCAACGACGGGGGCTACTGGGCCGTCACCAGGCACGCGGACGTCAAGGAGGTGTCGGTCCACCCCGAGACCTTCTCCTCCACGACCAACACCGCGATCATCCGCTTCCACCCCGACATCGACCCCTCCGGGATCGAGGGCCAGAAGCTGATCATGCTCAACATGGACCCGCCCGAGCACACCCGCCTCCGGCAGATCGTCCAGCGCGGCTTCACCCCCCGCGCCATCAACGCCATGCAGCAGACCCTGCGCGACCGAGCCGAACGCATCGTCTCGTCCGCGCGCAAGGAGGGGAGCGGCGACTTCGTCCGCGACATCGCCTGCGAGCTGCCGCTGCAGGCCATCGCCGAGCTCATCGGCGTCCCTCAGGAGGACCGCGCCAGGATCTTCGAGTGGACCAACAAGATGATCGCCTATGACGACCCGGAGCTCGGGATCACTCCGGAGACCGGCACGCAGTCTGCGGTCGAGCTGATGATGTACGCGATGGGCATCGCCGAAGAGCGCAAGGGCTGTCCCGCCCACGACATCGTCACCCAACTCGTCAACGCCGAGGGGCAGGGCAACCTCAGCTCGGACGAGTTCGGTTTCTTCGTCCTTCTGCTCGCCGTAGCCGGGAACGAGACCACCCGCAACGCGACCAGCCACGGGATGCACGCCCTGCTCACCCACCCCGACCAGTGGGAGCTCTACAAGGAGCGCCGCCCGCACACCGCCGCCGACGAGATCGTCCGCTGGGCGACCCCGGTGATGTCGTTCCAGCGCACCGCGACCAGGGACACCGAACTCGGCGGGGCGAAGATCGCCGAGGGCGACCGGGTCGGCATCTTCTACAGTTCCGCCAACAACGACCCCGAGGTCTTTGACCAGCCCGAGATGTTCGACGTCCTGCGGGACCCCAACCCGCACCTCGGGTTCGGCGGCGGCGGACCGCACTTCTGCCTCGGCGCCAACCTGGCCAGGCTGGAACTCGACCTGGTCTTCAACGCCATCGCCGACACCGTCCCCGGCATCCGCCTGGTGGGCGAACCGCGCCGGCTCCGCTCCGCCTGGTTGAACGGCGTCAAGGAGCTGCCGGTCCAGTACGCGTAACCCAGCACGCGTAACCCAGCACGCGTAGCCCAGTACGCGTAGCCCAGTACGCGGCCGACTCCCACGGCCGACGTCTGCAGCCGCTGACCGCGCTCGCCCGTTCGGACTACTCCACAGGCAGCCGCCCGCCTCCGCTGAAACGCTGATGGCCAGTCCACCAGGTAGCGGAGGGGTCGATGGCCCAGCAGCAGACAGCCGTAGACGGGGCAGACGCGGCACCGATCCAGGAGGAGCCGCAACGGGTCAGGCTGGTCTTCCTCGGCGTCATGCTGGGGATGTTCCTGGCGGCCCTGGACCAGACCATCGTCTCCACCGCCCTGCCCACCATCGTCGGCGACCTCGGCGGCGCCAACCACCTCTCCTGGGTCGTCACCTCCTATCTGCTGGCCGCCACCGCGACCACTCCGCTCTGGGGCAAGCTCGGCGACCTCTTCGGCCGCAAGTACGTCTTCATCATCTGCATCGTCATCTTCCTGATCGGCTCCGCGCTCTGCGGGGTGTCCCAGAACATGCTCCAGCTGATCTCCTTCCGCGCACTGCAGGGCCTGGGCGGCGGCGGGTTGATGGTGCTGGCGATGGCGGTCATCGCGGACGTGGTGCCGCCTCGGGACCGGGGTCGCTACCAGGGCGTGATCGGCGCGGTCTTCGGCGTCTCCTCGGTCGTCGGGCCGCTGCTCGGCGGCTTCCTGGTGGACAGCATCAACTGGCGCTGGGTCTTCTACGTCAACCTTCCGGTCGGCGCCGTCGCCCTGTTCGTGATCGCGTCCGCGCTGAAGGCCAAGCACCCGGACGTCCGGCCGAAGATCGACTACCTGGGCACCTTCCTGCTCGCCGCCGCCTCCACCTGCCTGGTGCTGATCGCCAGCCTGGGGGGCACCACCTGGGCCTGGAACTCGATCGAGGTCTGGGGCTGCGGGATCGGCGCCGTGCTGTTGATCGCGGCGTTCATCCTGGTCGAGCAGCGGGTGGACGAGCCGGTGCTGCCGCTGCGCCTGTTCCGCAACCCGGTCTTCACCGTCTGCTCCGGCATGGGCTTCGTGATCGGCCTGTGCATGTTCGGCGCGCTGTCCTACATCCCGCTGTACATGCAGGTCGTCAACGGCAGTTCGCCGACCACCTCCGGCCTGCGGCTGCTACCCATGATGGCGGGCCTGCTGATCACCTCCATCGGCACCGGACAGCTCATCAGCCGGACCGGTCGGTACAAGATCTATCCGATCTTCGGCACCGCGCTCACCGCGGTCTCCCTGGTGCTGCTGGCCCAGGTGGACGAGAAGACCAGCTCCACGGTCATGGGCCTCTACATGCTGGTGCTGGGCCTCGGTCTCGGCATGGTGATGCAGGTCCTGATCATCGCGGTGCAGAACGCCACCGACTTCTCCGACCTGGGCACCGCCACTTCCGGCGTGACCTACTTCCGTTCCATCGGCGGTTCGTTCGGCGCTTCGATCTTCGGCACGGTGCTCAACAACCGGCTCAACTCCAATATCTCCAGCGCCCTGTCCGACGGGACCCTGTCACCCCTGTTCCCGGTGAAGCAGGTCCTGGCCAACCCGACCATCGTGCAGAAGGTCCCGCCGGCGCAGAAGCCCCTGGTCGAGCCCTTCCTGCACATCTACGCGGTCTCGCTGCAGACGGTGTACCTGGTGGCGGCCGGGATCGCGGTGGTGGCGTTCGTGCTGTCGCTGTTCCTGCGCGAGGTGCCGCTGCGCACGGCCAACCGCACGGCGCAGCAGGGCGAGGCGGCCGGGCTGCTCACCTCCCGGACCTCAGCGGAGGAGATCGAGAACATGGTCACCCGGCTCGCCAGTCGGGAGAACATCTGGGAGCGCTACGGCCGGGCGATCGACCGGGCGGGTGTGGACATCGGCGTCCCGCAGGCGTACGGGCTGTTCCGGTTGCACAACGCGGGGCCGATCTCGGAGGAGGAGATCTGCCGCCGCAACAAGGTGACGATCGACGAGGTCCGGCCCAAGCTGGACACGATGCTCGCCGCCGGGCGGATCCAGAAGGACGGCTCCGGGCTGATCACGCTGACCCCGGAGGGCGACGAGATCGTCAGAAAACTCACGGAGGCGCGGCTGGCCCTGCTGAACGAGAAGCTCGAGGGCTGGTCCCCGGAACAGCACGCGGACCTGGTGGCCATGCTCAAGGAGTTGGCCGACAACTCGATGGACGCGCCGGGGCGGGTGCTGTCGTGACGTCAGGGGGAGACACCGGCGGCGCGGAACCGGGCGAAGAAGAGGTGGTGGACGGATCTGCCCTGTCGCAGGGTTGTCCTGCATAATCGGTCACCGTTCGACAGACGGTGGAGGGGAAGATGGCGGGTCAGCTCTGTGGCGTGTGCGGCAGGCCGCAGACGGCGGACCGGTGCGGGTGTGGAGAGGGAGGCGGGGGCGAGGCCGAGACTACGATCATCCCGGTGGTCGGCGGTCCCGAGCTGGTCCGTCCCTATGTGCATCCGGTCGAGTCGGTCGACCCGGCAGAGGGCGAGGAGTACCTGCCGCAGGGGGCTGAGGCGGTCTACCCTCCGTACGCCGTGCAGCCGCCGGTGCGCCCCGACGGCCAGACGCGCGACACCGCACTGTTCCCGGCGGCCGCGCAGTTCTCGGAAGCCGCGCAGTTCTCCGGGCCCGCGCAGTTCTCCGAGTCCGCCCCGATCCCGGAGCCGCGCTCGGGTGGTCAGCTCGTCCCCTACCGGCCGGGCGGGCCGGTCGCCCCCTACGCCGCCGGCGGGGGCGGGGTCGACAGACGCTCCGCGGTCGGTCCGCCGACGGCGGGCCGGGGGCGGCGGGCCGCCCTCATCGGTGCGGGCGCGCTGGCCGTGGCGGGCCTGGGCGTCGCCGCGGCGCTGGTCCCTCATCTGCTCGGCGGAGGAACGGTCAATGAGGCCATGCCTCAGCCCGGAGTGACGGCGCCGCTGCCCAGTTCCGGATCGGACGCGGCATCCGCCTCCGTCTCGCCCCAGGCCGTGTCGGCCCACCCCTCGCTGACCGCCCGTCCGACGGCGTCCCACACACTCGTCCACCGCACTGCCAAGCCGACCCCGTCGTCCTCGGCGGTCGCCTCCGCCTCCCCGAGCCGTTCCGGCGTCACCCCGCCCAAGAGCACAGCGTCCAGCAGCCCGGGGGCCACCGGCCCCACGTCCGCCGCCCCCGGTGCCGGCGCGCAGAGCCTTCAACTCGGTGACCAGGGCCCTGCGGTGGACACACTCCAGAGCCAGCTGCGCGACCTGGGAATCACCAATCGCAGTCCGACCGGGACCTTCGACCAGCGCACCGAGCGGGACGTCGAGCAGTTCCAGTACTGGTACAACGTGCAGGGCGACCCGGCCGGCGTCTACGGGCCGAACTCCCAAGCGATGATGGCCTCCCTGCAGCGATAACGGTCACCCGGTGACCGCTCCGAAGAGACTCACTGCGGCCAGCACCAGCATGATCACGGCTGCCACCCTGGTGATCACGCGCAGCGGCACGTGCTTCATCAGCTTCTGGCCGCCGACGATCGCGAGCGCGGACACGGCGCACAGGGCGAGCCACGAGCCCAGGCCGACGGCCAGCGGATCGGTGTACTTCGCCGCCAGGTTGGCCGTGGTGATCTGGGTCAGATCACCGAACTCGGCGATCAGGACCACCAGGAAGCCCGTGCCGGCCACTCGCCAGAAGCCGGTCGAGGTCGGCTCCTTCACGGCGCCCTCCTCCTCGTCCTCCTCCTTCTGCAGCAGGAGCATCAGCGCCCCGCCGAGAAAGAGCAGGCCGACGACGGTCTCCAGCCAGCGGTGCGGAAGCAGCGCCAGCAGGCTGCCGGCCGCGATGGCGAGGCCCACCTGCACGGCCATGGCGGCGGCGATGCCGACGAAAACGTAGCCGGCGCGGTAGCGGGTACCGAGCACCAGGCTGGCCAGGGCGGTCTTGTCGGGCAGTTCGGCGAGGAAGATGATGCCGAAGGTGATCGCGGCGACGGTGATGCTCACGTCAGGGACGTCCTTGAAGGTCAGAAGTACTGCCCTGCCTTCAGGATCCGTTTTCGGGGTCGCTTCGGCACGGCAGCACTCGCGGCGGTTCAAACAACCTGGAGTACTGCGGCCGAAGGTCTCACCAGCACCGTTCGCACGATGCCCCGGGCGCCGGGCGGTCCACGCAGAGCGCGGGCCAGCCAGTATGTCGACGGTCCGGTGGGGGCTACTCCCCTTCGATCGGGGCAAGCCTACCGGACTGCTCCGGATGAGTGGTTCCGTGCAGCCGGAGGGGTGAGGATGATGTGAGCACGGCAGTACGCGAGAATCGAACGCGACCGACTCACGGGGGAGAGATCACCTTGCCGTTCATAGCAGAGCTCAGCAGGTCCGAGCACGGAACGACGCCGCGGACCGCCGCGCCGCAGCCGGGCACGACCCAGTCCAGCCCGCCGCGGCGCGCTCTGCGCGGTCTCACCGCGGCGGTGGCCGCGTCCACGCTCGCCTTCGGCGCGCTCGTCCTCGGCGCCGGGACCGCCTCGGCGAAGTCCGGCATAGCCGTGACGGTCTCCACCCACGCCCTGCGGCTGGGCCAGTCGGTGCACGTCACCGGCACCGGCGGCGACGACGGCATGCGCCTCACCTACTTGTGCATCGACCAGAAGACCGCCTGGAGCGGCTGGCGCACCATCGCCTGCAACTGGCGCCCCTTCCAGACGGTGGCGGTGGACGTCCGGGCCACCGGGCGCGGCTCGGAGCAGTTCCGGGCCCGGCTGTTGGGACGCCACTACGTCGGCGGGCCACTGGTGCAGGATCGAATCTCCAGCCCCACGGCCGTTCTGGTGCACTGACACTGTTCGGTGCCGCATCTTCCGTGCCGCACCGTTCAGTACCAGCGACTATCGGCGCCCTCGACAACGGGACCGGGTTGGGGTGAGGGTGGTGTCATGGAGTACACCTCACTCGGCCGCACCGGCCTGTCCGTGTCCCGCCTCTGCCTGGGCACGATGAACTTCGGTCCGCTCACCACCGAGGCTGACGCCCACCTGATCATGGATGCCGCGCACCAGGACGGCATCAACTTCTTCGACACAGCCAACGTCTACGGCTGGGGCGAGAACAAGGGCCGGACCGAGGAGATCCTCGGCACCTGGTTCGCCGAGGGCGGGGGCCGCCGCGAGCGCACCGTCCTGGCCACCAAGCTCTACGGCAACATGAACGCCGAGGGCCACGACAAGTGGCCCAACGAGGACAAGCTGTCCGCGCTGAACATCCGGCACGCCGTCGATGCCAGCCTCAAGCGCCTCCAGACCGACTACATCGACGTCTACCAGATGCACCACGTCGACCGGGCCACGCCGTGGGAGGAGATCTGGCAGGCCATGGAGGTGCTGGTCGCCCAGGGCAAGATCCTTTACGTCGGCAGCAGCAATTTCGCCGGCTGGCACATCGCCACCGCCCAGGCCGCCGCCGCCAAGCGCGACTTCCTCGGCCTGGTCGCCGAGCAGTCGCTCTACAACCTCCTCGCGCGCACGGTCGAGTTGGAGGTGCTGCCTTCGGCCGAGTACCACGGTCTCGGCGTCATCCCCTGGTCCCCGCTCCAGGGCGGGCTGCTGGGTGGCGTGCTGCGCAAGGCCGGTGAGCAGGGCGGTCGGAGCGCGGACCGTGCAGCGAAGTTGACGGTGGCTCAGCGCGAACAGCTGCAGGCGTACGAGGACTTCTGCGACAAGCTGGGCCACGAGCCGGGCACGGTCGCCCTCGCCTGGCTGCTGCACCAGCCCGCCGTCACCGCACCCATCGTCGGCCCGCGCACGGGTGGACAGTTGGACACCGCGCTGAAGGCGCTGGAGCTGAAGCTCGACTCGGCGGCCCTGGACCGACTCGACGAGATCTTCCCCGGTCACCGCCCGGCCCCGGAGGACTACGCCTGGTAACCGCTGTGCCTGGTAACCACCGCGCGCGGCAACCGTCGCAGCGGTCGCACCCGGTCGGCACGGCCGCCGGGTGCGACGGTTTCCTTACGGCGGGCGAGTCGCAACGTCTCACACACGGACTGCTAATAAACCAGCGCTACGATCCGAGTCTGCCGACTCCTGGAGACGACGATCAACGAGGTGTACGTGTCCTCCCCCGTAACGATCCGTCCGCCTGTCCCCACAGGCAGGCCGGGCGTGTTCCTCTGGGGCGGGCCCGCGCTGGTGACGCTCCTCCTCTCGCTCTTCCACTCGGCCCGGGCGGCACTGTGGCGCGACGAACTCGCCAGCATCAGCGCCGCGACCCGCGGCCTCGGCCAACTGTTCTCCCTGCTCGGGAACGTGGACGCGTCCACCGGCTTCTACTACCTCCTGCTGCACTTCTGGACAAGCCTGTTCGGCGACTCGCTGACGGCCCTGCGGCTGCCCTCCGCGCTGGCCATGGCCGCGGCAGCCGCACTGACCACGCGGATCGGGGTGCGGCTGTACGGGCGCGCGGTCGGCGTCGTCGGCGGACTGCTGTTCGCGCTGACCCCCAGCGTGTCCAGATACGGCCAGGAGACACGGTCCTACGCCTTCGCACTGATGGCCGTGGCGCTCGCGACGCTGCTCCTCCTCCGCGCCCTGGAACTGCAGAGTCCGGGCCCCGAGCAGGACCGGCAGGACCAGCCGCGCGCAGGTTCCGCCGGCCCCGACCCACTCGGGGAGCGCAGGCAGCGCATGGTTCGCAGGCGCCGGTGGGTCGCGTACTCCGCCGCGCTGGTCCTGGTCGGCGCCTTCCACCTGGTCGCCCTGGCCTGCCTGGCCGGTCACGCGGCGGGTATCCTCGTCCACTGGTGGCGCGAGCGTCGGCGCGATCTGCTGCTGTGGTTCGGGGGCGCGGTCGCCGCCGCGGCGGCCGTGCTGACACCGCTGGCGGTGCTCGGGCACGCCCAGGTGGGGAGCCAGTTGTTCTGGCTCGACTCACCCAACCTCAGCACCCCGGTGCATGATCTGCGGGTACTCTGGCCGACCCTGTTCGCCTCGTACGGGTACGCGGTCATGATGCTCGTGCTGATCTGCGCCGCCGGACTGCTGACCTGGCGGCAGCGGCGCAGCGCGCTGCTGCTGCTGGCCGCGTGCGCGGTGCTCCCCGTCCTCGCCGTCCTGGTGATCTCGGAACTCGGCACGTCCTACTTCCTCGCCCGGTACCTGCTGTTCACGCTTCCCGCCTGGTGCCTGCTCGGTGCGGTCGGGCTGGTGGGCGTCGCGCGCCAGGTGGCCGTCCGCACCTCGGCTCGGACGCCGCAGCGCATCGTGGCGGCGGCCGCGGTGCTCGGCCTGGCGCTGGGCGCCGTGCTCTCCTTCCCCGACCAGCGCGAACTGCGCAGCTACGGCGCACACGAGTGGACCCGCTACCCCCGCGGAACCGCGCCCGACTACTGGGCCTACCAGGCGGCCGCGGACACTCTCGCGAAAGCGGCCCGACCCGGTGACGGGGTGTACTACGGCGGGTGGGACGGCTACATGATCGGCACGGGCGTGCAGTACTACCTTCGTTCCCGGGTGCGGCTCGACCAGTT
This sequence comes from Streptacidiphilus sp. MAP12-16, assembly GCF_041262165.1. NCBI lineage: Bacteria > Bacillati > Actinomycetota > Actinomycetes > Kitasatosporales > Streptomycetaceae > Streptacidiphilus > Streptacidiphilus sp. MAP12-16. The sequence goes on along the minus strand of NZ_JBGCBY010000011.1, from coordinate 176,316 downwards.
CCTGGCGACCGAGTCGCCCGAGCAGAACGGGAGTTACAAACCGACCATCTGCGTCAACCGGGTTCCCTGCATCTCCGTCGCTCCGCGCCGGATCTGGCTGGTGGAGCCGGGTCCGATCACCGCGAGCGACAAGACCTGGGCCACCAAGGGCCAGTACGCCACCGCCGCCACGTACCACCTCTCCCGCATTGACGTGATCCTGATGACGAGGAAGGGCTGACGACGTGGCCGAAGGCGTGGCACAGGACACCTACATCGCGTTCCTGCGGGCGGTCAACGTGGGCGGACGCAAGGCACCGATGGCACTGGTACGGGAGTTGTTCGCCGAGCTGGGACTGCGCGACGTCCGCAGCTACATCGCCAGCGGGAACGTGTTCTTCACGCTCCCGGAGTCGGGCCCGGCGCCGGCCGCGGGGGCGGGCGGCGCCGACCGTCCCGGGCTGACCCGGGCGATCGAGGAGCGCCTGCGCACTGGCTTGGGATTCGAGGTGCCGGTGATGCTGCGGACGGTGGCGGAACTGGAGGCCGCGCTGCTGGAGTCGCCGTTCGACCAGGTCGAGGTCACCCCCGAGGTGCGGCTGAGCGTGGTGTTCACCTCCGCGCCGCTCACCGGACTGACGCTGCCGCTGCGTTCCCCGAAGGGGGACTGGGAGGTGCTGGGCACCAGCAGGACGTCGTCCGAGCTGTTCGTCGTGATGCGGCTGGAGAAGGGCCGACTGGGCGGGAACCCGATCGCGGGCATCGAGAAGAACTTCGACGTCCTGGCCACGGCGCGGTTCTTCCACACCACGGCCAAGATCCTCGCGGCGGCGCGTAAGTCCTGACGTAGCGTCAGTCGACGACCGCTGCACGGATGGTGGCGAGAAGTTCGCGCAACCGCGCGCGGCCCTCCGGGTCGAGTCCGCCGGTCGCGACGGCGAGGGCGTCCCGGTCGACGACCTCTGCCTCGGTGTGCCGCTCGCGCCCGAGCGGGGTGAGGGCGAGCAGGAACGCCCTGCGGTCGAGGGGATGCCGTACGCGCTCGACGAGGCCGTCCCGTTCGAGGCTGTCGACGACGGTGGTGGCAGTCCGGGCGGCCACGCCGAGCATCTCGCTGAGGTCCCGCATCCGCAGCGGCTCCGGGGCGGCGGCGAGCATCCGCATGGCGCGGAGCCGGGCGACGGAGGCGCCGTGCTCACGCAGGCGCGCGTCGACGTAGGTGCGCAGCCGCTGGGTGGTGGCGTAGAGCTCGTCCACGAGGACGTCACTGCTGCCGGGTGGCTTCATCCGCAGCCCCCTCCATTCTTGTGAGTCCACTCATAGTGAGTATGCTCAGTATGTGCGGGAGGCCCGGACAGCCCGGACCGACCCGCCCCGTTTCCGTGCCGCTGCCGTCACGATGATCTCCCATGCGCCCACAGGACTGGTCCCCCCATGGCCCACCGCCGCCTCAGCCAGCGTGTCGTCGTCCCCATCATGTCCGTCGCCACCGTCTTCATCGTGATCGTCGACGGTGCCATCACCACCGTGGCCCTTCCCGCCATCGGCGGCCAGTTCCATCTCGCACCCTCCGGCCTGGACGGGGTGGTCGTGGTCTACCCGGTCTGCGTCGGCATGGCCGTCCCGGCATCCGCCTGGCTCGGCGAACGCCTCGGCGGGAAGCGGCTGCTGCTGTTCTCCATGGGGCTGTTCGCCCTGTCCTCCGCACTGTGCGGGGCGGCGGGCAGTCTCGGTGAACTCGTGCTGTTCCGGGCGCTGCAGGGTCTCGCCGGCGGCATGCTGACACCGGTGGCGAGCGCACTGCTGTTCCGCACCTTCTCGGCACGTGAACGCGTCCGCGCCTCCCGGGTCATGATCATCCCTCAGCAGATCGCCCCAGCCCTCGCCCCGATCCTGGGCGGGGTGCTGGTCGACGGGCTCTCCTGGCGCTGGGTGTTCTACGTCAACCTGCCGTTCGGGCTGCTCGCGGTGCTCTTCGGGTGGTACTTCCTGGACGAGCACCGCCTTGACGAGCACCGCCTCGACGCCCGCCCGAACGCGCGCGGTTCCGGCGCGAGCCGGGCTCCGCGCTTCGACCTGCCCGGGCTGCTGCTCTCCGCCGCCGGGCTGGCCTCGCTGACCTACGGAGTCTGCGCGGGCGCCCAGCGCGGCTGGACCTCCCCCGAGATCCTCACCGCCCTCGTGGCGGGAACCGTGCTGCTCGCGGCGACCGTGTGGGTGGAGCTCCGCACCGCCGAGCCGATCCTGCGGCTGCGCCTGTTCCACGACCGGCTGTTCCGCGACACCAACCTGATCAACCTCGTCGGCCTGGTGCCGATCCTGGGCGCGATGTTCCTCGGGCCGCTGTTCCTCCAGGAGGCGCTGGGCGTCAGCGCGCTGGACTCCGGCACCAGCACCTTCACCGAGGCGTTCGGCGTCCTGCTCACCGTGCAGGTGGTCGGCGTGCTCTACGCGAGGGTCGGCCCGCGCGTGATCATCGGCACCGGGCTGCTCGGCGTCGCCGCCGTGCTGGTCCTGCTGTCGACCTGTGACCTGCACACCAGCCTGTGGACCTTCCGGCTCTACATGTTCCTCCTCGGCATCGCCATGGGCGGGGTGTTCATGCCGACCACCGTGGCCTCGCTCAGCACCGTAGCCAGGGCCGACGTGAGCCAGGCGTCGACGCTCAACACTGTCGTCCGGCAGACCTCGTCGGCACTCGCCCCAGCTGTGGTGACCACCCTGCTCATGACCGGCGAGGCGGTCGGCGCGGCAGGCCGCTCCGGTCCGCCCGTCTCCACCTACCAGGACACCTACCTGGTACTGGCCGCCATCGCCTTGGCATCCTCCGTCTTCGCCTTCACCCTGCGTGACGGCGCGGCACGTCGGGCGGCAAGTTACGGCATTCCGCAGCCGTCCGAGGCCGAGGCCGCACCGGTCGGCTGACCGGTGCGGCTCCACTCAACTCGGGCCGTCCCAGTCCAGCGTGGGCGCGAGGACCCCCTCCAGGGTGAGCAGCCAGCGCTTGACCTCCATACCGAGCGGGCCACCACCGAACCCACCTATGCCATCGGCCGCCACCACCCGATGGCAGGGCACCAGTAGGAACACCGGGTTGGAACCCATGATCGACCCGACCGCGCGCGCCGCGAGCGCATGCTCGCCCGGCCCGTCCTCGAACACTCCGCTGCGGGTGGCCAGTTCTCCGTAGGTGACGGTCTGCCCGTAGCCGACCGTCCGGTGCAGCGTCTGCAGCACCGCGCGCTGCGGACCCGTGGTGAGTCGCCAGTCGATCGGCAGTTCCAGGTCGCGGCGGCTGCCGCCGAAGTACTCGGCGAGCCGCTGCGCGACCAGCCGGGCCTTGGCGTCGTCCTCGGTTCCGGTCGAGACCTGGTCTCCTGCCCGGCCGGGAGCCGTACCTATGAGGCTCGCCGAGGCGACGCCCAGCGCGGTGACCCCCACCCGGACCAGGCCGCTGGGCAGCGGCGTCGGGACGGTGAACCAGGCGATACCACCACCGGGCGCACCCGTGCGCGCGTCAGCCATGGTCGTCACCTCTCCACTGTCTCCGCTCTCCACTGTCTCCGCCCCGCTCCCGCCGAGGACTACGTCAGATTATCGCTGGCGTCCGACAACCGAGTGCGGTTGGCTTCTCTGGTGACGTACAGCAGCAAAACAAGGAGACATTGATGTCAGGACCCCCTGCCCAAGCCTCGTCCGGCGTCGGCACTCCGGACTCCCCCGGCTCGGGTCTCCGCTCCGCCGGTTCGGTCGGCTCCGACCTCCCCGACGCCAAGGGGCATGCCAGTGGTCATGCCGGACGGCTCGGTGGCATGACCTGGACGGCCCTCGGCCTGGTCTACGTCGTCTGGGGATCCACCTACCTGGCCATCCGCATCGCCGACCAGACCATGCCACCGTTCCTCTCCGCCGCCGTGCGCTTCCTCGCCGCCGGGCTGCTGCTCACCGGGGTGATCGCCTGGCGCTCCCGGCGCTCCGAGCGCTCCGCGCTCAAGATCACCCGACGGCAGCTGGCATCGGTCGTCCTGGTCGGGCTGCTGCTCCTGGTCGGGGGCAACGGGCTGGTCGTGCTGGCCGAGACGGTCATCCCGTCCGGACTCGCCGCACTCCTGGTCGCCGCCGTGCCGCTGTGGGTGGTGGTGCTCCGCGCCGCCTTCGGCGACCGGCCGCGCGCGGCAACGGTGGTCGGCGTGCTGCTGGGCTTCGTCGGCCTGATCGTCCTCACCGTGCCGGGGATCGCGGGCAGCGTGAAGCTCAGCGGTGTGGTCGCGGTGATCGCTGCCGCGATCCTCTGGTCCACCGGCTCCTTCGCGTCCTCGCGGCTGCCGATGCCGGTGAACCCCTTCGTGGCGAGCGCCTACGAGATGCTCGCGGGCGGCACAGGCGACCTGCTGCTCGGGCTCGGCCGGGGCGAGCAGCACCGGGTGCACCTCGCGGCGATCAGCACCAGCTCCTGGCTGGCACTGTCGTACCTCGTGGTCTTCGGCTCGATCGTCGCGTTCACCGCCTACGCCTGGCTGCTGCAGAACGCGCCGCTGTCGCTGGTCTCCACCTATGCGTACGTCAACCCGGTCGTCGCCGTCGCTCTGGGGTGGCTGATCCTCGCGGAGCCGGTGAGCTGGCCGATCGCGCTGGGTGGTGCGATCGTCGTCGCCGGGGTCGGCGTGGTCGTGAGCACCGAGCGGCGGCGCACCTCGGCGCCACCGCCCCAGGAGAACTGAGCCGCCCGGCCGTCACGCCTGCTGCTGCGGCTCTGCGGTCTGGTTCAGCTCTGCGGTCTGGCTCAGCTCTGCCGTCTGGGTCAGCTCTGCCGTCTGGGTCAGCTCTGCCGTAGTGACCGGCAGCGCCCGGACCCATGTCCCGTCCTCCGTCAGGCACAGGTCGACGACGAGCCCCGCCTCGGCCAGCGCCTCCGCGAACTCCTGCTCCGTCAACGGGCGGGACAGGAACGTCTGGGTCCACGTGGCGTCGGGGAACTCGTACTCGAACCGGACCGAGTGGACGCCCGCGCCGACCGGTTCGGACGAGGCGAGGCGCACGATCCCGCCGTAGGACTCGCGCTCCCAGGGGGCGTTGTCGTGCCAGCCCTGCCCCTCGCGCTGGATCAGCACGCAGCCACCCTCGGTGACATGCCGTCGGCAGGTCCGCAGCAGCCCACGGCGAACCTCGGCGTCTCCTGCATGCACCAGGAACGAGGCCAGCAGGACCACGTCGAAGCGTTCGTCCAGGTCCAGCGCCTCGATGGGACTCAGAACCGTACGGGCGCCGCGGACCCTGGCGAGCATCTCCGGCGACTCGTCCACGCCCGTCACCGCGAAGCCGCGCGCAAGCAGCGGATGGGTCACCCTGCCCACCCCGCAGCCCAGTTCGAGGATCCGGGCTCCGGCCGGGACGGCTCTCTCGATGACGTCCGGCTCCTCCCCCACGGGCAGGCGCGTGTAGAGCTCCACCGCGCACCCGTCGGGCGTGATCGGCCCCGGTCCTGTCCCCGAGTAGCCCTCGCGTCTCCGTTCGCTCATGCACTCCATCCCAACACGGGCTGCGGCGCAGCGAAAGAGCGCCGTGCCGTCCGGCGGCCTGCGGGCTCAGTGCACCTGGCCCAGCGGTCGGACGACCACCGTGTTGACGTCCACCCCGGCCGGCTGGCGCAGCGCCCAGACGATGGCGTCGGCGATGTGGTCGGGGGTCAGCACCGGCCCCTGGGGGACGACCCGGTCGGGGTGGCTGCTCCAGAACGGGGTGTCGACGCGCCCTGGGGCGATCAGGGTCACGCCCACGCCGGAGCCGGTCACCAGCACATGCGCGTTCTCGGCGAGCGAGGTGAGCGCCGTCTTGGTGACGGAGTACATGTTGCCCGGGGTGTTCTTGATCCCGGCGGTGCTGCCAACCAGCACGATCCTTCCGCCGCTCTCCTGGAGCGCCGGAAGTGCGGCCTTCACCAGCAGGGCCGGTCCGAGTACGTTCACCATGAGCATCTCGCGCCACTGCCCGGGGTCGCCGTCGGCCAGGTTGTCGTGGGTGGAGAAGCCCGCGTTGGCGATGACATGGTCCAGTCGGCCGAACTCCTTGACCGTGGCCTCGACCGCACCGCGGACCGCGTCGTAGTCGGTGGCGTCCGCGGCCAGCGGCAGCAGCACGTCCCTGCCCGCGCCCAGTTCGGCTGCGAACCGGTCCAGCCGGTCCTGGTCGCGTCCGGTGACGGCGACCCGGTGTCCGGCCGCCAGCAGTCGCCGGACGGTCGCGGCGCCGATTCCAGTGGCACCGCCGGTGATCAGCGTGGTCGGGTGGTCGACGGTGTTCTCGCTCTGCATGGCTCCCCCAGGAACGGACCGGAACGACGTGGATGTCCTCAGAGTCTGCCCCATCCGCCGCTACCAGACGTCGCCTTCGCGCCAGTCGCAGACGAGTTCACCGGAAAGATCCACCGGGAGCGCCAGCGGAAGCACGAAGACGGAGCCGTCCTCCTCCTCGGTGCGGACGATGCCCGTCGGCGCCAGCACCGAGGTCGGCCCCTCCCATCTGATCCAGCCGCGCCGCAGGTAGAAGTCCACAGCCAGCTCCGAGGAGCTGAGGGCCCCGAGGTCGTACGTCTCCGCCAGCACCTGCTCCAGCGCATCCATCAGGGCTGTCCCGTATCCCCGTCCACGGCGGTCCGCACGGACCCCGACCGCCTCCACGTATCCCGTCCGCAGCGACCGCCCACGGTGCAGCAGCCGACGCCGCACCAGCGAGGCGTGACCGGCCAACTCCGTGCCCTCCCACACCAGGGCGTGCACCCCGCCGAGGGCGTGCTGCCAGTCGTGGTCGGACATGTCGCCCTCGAATGCGTCGTCGAGAAGGGCCCGTGCCGCCCTGAGCGTGGCGGCGTCCAGGTCAGCCGTGTGAGCCGTGCGCGCGTCGGTCATGCCCTCCATCCTTGCAGCAGCGCAGCGAAATTCGGTCGCGCAGCGGCCACTCCGGACGGCAGGATGACCGCCATGAACAGCTACGCCATCGCACGGAAGCCCGCAGTCGCGGGTGCGATGGCCGCTGCCCTGGCACTGGTTCAGGCACCGGCAGCTGCGGCGACCACCGCAGTCGCCGCAGCTGCCGCAGCCCCGACCGTCGCCGCAGCCGCACTCGCTGCCGCGCGGTTCGACGGCGCGCGACGCTGACCTTCCCCGGGATGTCCCGGGACCTCGGACGGGGAAGGTCGGCCCGTCGCTGAGGTCCCCCCACGTCCCACGGGCGCCGAGCTCTCCGAGAGCCGGCCCGGGAAGCCAGGAAGAAACCATGTCCAAGCAGGCCTACGTGCGCACCAAGCCGCACCTCAACATCGGCACCATGGGTCACGTCGACCACGGCAAGACCACCCTCACCGCCGCCATCACCAAGGTCCTCGCCGACCCGGGCAACGGCAGCTTCGTCCCCTTCGACCGGATCGACCGCGCCCCCGAGGAGGCCGCCCGCGGCATCACCATCAACATCGCGCACGTCGAGTACGAGACGGACACCCGGCACTACGCCCACATCGACATGCCGGGCCACGCCGACTTCGTCAAGAACATGATCACCGGCGCCTCCCAGCTGGACGGCGCGATCCTGGTGGTGTCCGCGCAGGACGGGGTGATGCCGCAGACGGCCGAGCATGTGCTGCTGGCCCGTCAGGTCGGCGTCGAGCACATCGTGGTGGCCCTCAACAAGGCCGACGCGGGCGACCCCGAGCTGCTGGACCTGGTCGAGCTGGAGGTGCGCGAGCTGCTCACCGCCCAGGGCTATCCGGGAGCCGAGCTCCCGGTCGTCCGGGTGTCCGGGCTGCGCGCCCTGGCCGGGGACCCGCAGTGGACGGCCGCGCTCGGGGAGTTGCTGGACGCCGTGGACACCCATGTGCCCACACCCGTCCGGTACACCGACGCGCCCTTCCTCCTGCCGGTGGAGAACGTGCTCACCATCACCGGGCGGGGCACGGTCGTCACCGGCGCGGTGGAGCGCGGCCGGGTCCGGATGGGCGACCGGGTGGAGGTGCTGGGCCTCGGCCCGGGGGTCGCCTCGGTGGTCACGGGCGTCGAGACCTTCGGCAAGCCGATGGAGTTCGCCGAGGCCGGCGACAACGTCGCGCTGCTGCTGCGCGGTGTGCAGCGCGGGCAGGTCCGCCGGGGGCAGGTGGTCGCGGCCCCGGGCAGCGTCACCACGCACACCCGGTTCACCGCGAGGGTGTACCTGCTCGGCACGGCCGAGGGCGGTCGGCGCACGCCGGTCACCACCGGCTACCGGCCGCAGTTCTACCTGCGCACCGGGGACGTGGTCGGCGACGTGGAGCTGCACGGCGAGGCGGGCGTGGCCCGTCCCGGGGAGACGGTCGAGATGACCGTGGAGCTGGGACGGCCCGTACCGCTGGAGCCGGGGCTCGGGTTCGCCGTCCGCGAGGGCGGCCGCACCGTCGGCGCGGGCAGCGTGACCGCGCTGCTCGACTGAGCAGCGCGCGCGGAGCCGTTCACGTCCGGTGGGGCCGGGGCGCACAGCCCCGGCCCCACCGAGGCGGCCGGTATTGGACGCAGACCGACCGGTCTCAGTACCGCTGGGCCTGGGCGACCTTCGGGATCAGCACCTGGTCGGCCGGCTTGGTGCTGAAGGCGATCGGCTGGGCCTTCTTGCCCGGGTCGAGGTTCTCGGCGCCCACGACGGCGCTGTCGACGACGTTGCCGGCGTTGTCGTCGAAGTCGATCTTCACCGCATAGGAGGCCCTTTGGCCGCTGTTGTTGGTGATGGTGACCACCACGGCGTGCAGACCCCCGGTCTGGGACCTGTTGATTCCGGTGAGGCCCACGTCCGCCACGGCGTTGCCTGTGCCGGACACCCCCGCCAGCTCTGCCCGGGCGGCTGCGGCGGCCCGGCTGGACTCCGCGGACACGGACGACGAGAACGCCGACGCGGCGGCCTGTGCGGATGAGGCGGCGGCTTGCACCGACGCCTGGGCGGCCGAGGCGAGCGATGCCAGTGCGGAGGGGGGCTCCCCGGAGAACGACGCCGTCGCAGGCGAGAAGGTGGACACGCCGGCCGAGGGAAGGCTCGTGCCGGTCGAGGAACTGCTGCAGGCCGACAGGCCGGCCGCGCTCCCGGCCGCGCCGAGCAGCGCGGCTACGGCCCCTACCCAAGATCTGTTCACTCGTCCGCCCAAGTCCACGGCCGGGGACCGGCTCCCACGCGACCTCTCCCCACCCTCGCTCCGCCCCACCCCGGCCGCGACCTGCGCTGGCCCATCCGGGGTGACGGCCGAGTGGCTGCGAGTCGCGCGACCGCGCAGCATGAGACCACCGGCTCAACACTCGTGGGGTTACCCCCGTGAGATCGCCCTCATGAGATCGCCCGCGTGAGATCGTCGCGCTTCGCCCGAAGGAGGCATCAGCGAATGGACACCGATGTCGGACCTGTGGAGTACATAGTCGTCGCCTTCCCCGGATCCCGGTTCCGAGGTGAGATCGTGCCGGAACTGAAGAGGCTCGTCGATGCCGGCATCGTGCGAATCCTCGATCTCACCTTCATCAAGCGCGACGCCGACGGCACCGTGCGGTACTTCGAACTGGACAGCGTGGAGGCCGACGAGGCGGCGATGTTCGCCGACCTCGACGGCGAGGTGGGCGGCCTGCTCAGCGAGGAGGACCTCGCCGTGATCGCCGAGGAGATCCCGGCAGGATCCTCGGCGGCCCTGCTGGTGTGGGAGAACACCTGGGCCGGTGCCATCGTCCGGGCGATCCGGGACGCGGACGGCGTGCTGGTGACCCATGAGCGGATTCCGGCCTCGGTGGTCGAGAAGGCCCTGCTTGCCATCGGCTCGAACGGAGCGGCGTCATGATCGGCCGACGACTCTCCCGAGGCGGCCGCCCCGGGCTGATCGGCGCCGCGGCGCGCACCGCCGTCGTCGCCGGCACCGCCACCGCGGTCAGCGGACGAGTGGCCGCCCGCCAGCAGGGACGCGCGGCAGCGGAGGAGGCGGCGCCGCCGCAGCCGGCCGCCGCTCCCCCCGCCGCGCCCGCTCCCGACGCCGCCTCCCCCGCCCTGGACGCCGAAGCCCTGTCCACGCTGGAGCGGCTCGGGAACCTCTACGGGCAGGGGCTCCTGTCGGAGGCCGAGTTCGCCGCCGCAAAGCAGCGCGTCCTTGGCACGTGACGGAGCAACGGGGTGATCCGTCCGGCGAAGGCAGCCGCCGACGCCGTCGCGACACTGCGGGCCCGGCTGCCCTTCACCAGCCGGGTGACCGAACAACTGCTGCATGTCGGCATCCTGGACCGGGGGACCAGGATCGCCGCGCAGCTCTTCCTGAGCGTCCTGCCCGCCCTGTTCGTCTTCGCCGCCTTCGCGCCCGCGGCCCTACGCGAGCAGTTGCTGTCCTCGCTGCGCGAGGAGGTCGGCCTGCGCGGTGAGGCACTCCACGAGGTGCAGCAGGTGATCTACTCGGGGACGGGCGAGACCAGGGACACGTTCGGGGTGCTCGGAGTGGTCGTGACGCTGCTCTCGGCGACAGCGTGCAGCCGGGCCCTGCAACGCGTCTGCGAGATCTCCTGGCGGCTGCGCAGGGCCCATGCCCGGGTCGCCGCCCTGCGCTGGTTCCTGTGGCTCGCGGTGTGGACGGCCACGCTCGTCGTGCAGGGACCGTTCTTCAACGCGTTCGGCGGCGGTCCGGTCCTGGGCTTCCCGCTGTCGTTGGCGGCGAGCACGCTGCTGTGGTGGTGGACCCAGCACCTGCTGCTGATCGGCAGGGTGCCCTGGCTGCCGCTGCTGCCGGGTGCGCTGTTGTGCGGCTTGGCGGGAGTCGGGTTCAGCTGGGCGGCGCGCCTCTATCTGCCCGGGGCGCTCGACCGCAGCGTGGCGCAGTTCGGCCCCTACGGCGCCGTGTTCACCCTGCTGTCGTGGCTGATCCTGCGCTGCGCCGGGCTCAGCGCGGCCATCGCGCTGGGCTACGTCATCGCCACCGAGAAGCCGGTGGCACAGTGGTTGGGGACCCCGCTGAGCGGCCGGCGGCAAACGCCCGCTGAGTGAAGGCACCCCCCTCTTCGGCCGAAGCCGCCGGGCAGGTCGTGGGGAGAGGACGCACAGTGGTGTCCGGGCCGAGCCGCGCGACGCGCAGCGCCCGCACGGCCGCGAGCGGGCCCGTCCGAGCGTCCCGCGACAAGCACGAGGGGGCACGCATGGACCATCGGTCCGATGCCGAGCGCGACACATCTGCCTCTGCCTCGAGTCCTGGCTCTACCTCTGCCCCACCGGATCGGCTCCCCCGCGCCGCCGTGAGCTTCCGGGTGAACGGAACCGGGTACCGGCTGGAGGAGGACACCCGGCTGACCCTGCTGGACGCGCTGCGCGAGCGGCTCGGCCTCACCGGCCCGAAGAAGGGCTGCGACCAGGGCGGATGCGGTGCGTGCACGGTCGTGGTCGACGGCAGACCGGTGCTTTCGTGCCTGATGCTGGCGGTGCAGGCGCAGGGCCGGGAGGTCACCACGATCGAGGGCCTGGCCACCGCGGACGACTCCGGCCCCGACTCCGGCGGCCTGCATCCGATGCAGCGGGCGTTCCTCCGCCACGACGCCCTGCAGTGCGGCTTCTGCACACCGGGTCAGATCATGTCCGCGGTCTGCCTGATCGCCGAGGGGCGGGCCGGCAGTGACGAGGAGATCCGCGAGTACATGAGCGGCAACCTGTGCCGCTGCGGCGCGTACCCGAACATCGTCGCGGCGATCCGGGAGGTCGCCGGGGCCGGTGGCGGTGACCGTGCGGGCGTTTGAGTACATCCGGGCCACGGACGTCGCCGAGGCGGTCGCGGCGGTGTCCTCGGACCCGCACGCGTCCTTCCTCGCCGGCGGCACCACCCAGCTGGACCTGATGAAGGACGGAGTGCTCCGCCCGCACCGGCTGATCGACATCGGCGCGCTGCCGCTGGGCGGCGTCACCCGGCTGGCGGACTCGATCCGGGTGGGCGCGCTCACCACCATGGAGGAACTGGCGGCCCACCCCGTCGTCGTCGAACGCCTCCCCCTGGTGCGTGAGTCCCTGCTGCTCGGCGCGTCCACCCAGCTGCGGAACATGGCCACGATCGGCGGGAACCTGCTCCAGCGAACCCGTTGTGGCTACTTCCGCGATCCCACCGTGCCGGCGTGCAACAAGCGTCTGAGGGGGAGCGGGTGCGCGGCGGTGACCGGTGCGGCGCGCCCGCACGCCGTGCTGGGGGTGAGCGACCACTGCATCGCCCTGCACGCCTCCGACCTGACGACTGCCCTGGTCGCCCTGGACGCGACGGTCCACGTCGAGGGGCCGGGCGGTCCGCGCAGCATCCCGCTGGCGGAGTTCTACCTGGAGCCCGGCGAGACCCCGGACCTGGAGACAGTCCTTGGCCACGGCGAACTGATCACGGCTGTGGAGGTCCCGCTGCTGCCGGTCGGCACCCGATCGGGCTACCTCAAGGTCCGCGACCGCGCGTCCTTCGACTTCGCGCTCGCCTCGTGCGCCGCCGCCGTGCTGGTCGAGGACGGGGTGATCCGTACGGTCCGGCTCGGGCTGGGCGGTGTGGGCACCACGCCTCGCCGGGCCAGGGCGGCCGAGGACCTGCTGCGAGGCCGAGCCCCGACACCGCGCGCTCTCCGTGCCGCGGCGAAGGCAGCACTGCTCGGCGCGGTGACGGTGCCGGGCACCGCCTTCAAGGTCCCTCTCGCGGAGCGCACGGTCCTGCGCGCCCTGCAGGCCGTGACCAGGGTGGGGTCATGAACCCCGTCGGGGGTCCGGGGGCGCTCGGCGATCCCGATCCCGCACCCGCACCCGCACCCGCACCCGCACCCGCACCCGCAATCCAACCCGAACCCGAACTCGTGGGCGAGTTGCCGCCGGTGGGCGAGCCGCTGGACCGGGTGGACGGCTTGGCGAAGGTCACCGGTGCCGCCGAGTACCCCACCGACCGCACACTGCCCGGCCTGGTCCACGCGGTACTCGTCCGCAGCACGGTCGCCACCGGACGGATGCCGGACCTGGCCACGGCCGAGGCCGAGGCATCGCCGGGCGTACTGGCCGTCCTCACCCACCTCAACGCGCCGAAGCTGTACCCGTGTTCGGCAACCGCCGGCGGGACCTGGGCCGCGCCGCCGCTCCAGGACGACCGCGTACTGCACTGGGGCCAGCCGGTCGCGGTCGTCGTCGCCCGGACCCCGGAGCAGGCCGCGGAGGCCGCGCACCTGGTCGGGGTCAGCTACGAGGACACCGAGGACGCCCTACTGGATCTCGACGATCCCCGGGCCCTGGTGCTCACCGACCCCTGGCAACGCGATGTTCGGCGCGGCGAGGTGGAGCGTGCGCTCGCGCGAGCGGACGTCCGCTACGACCAGACCTTCACCACGGCGGACAACACCACCAACCCGCTGGGCCTGTTCGCCACCGTGGCGGCCTGGGACGGCGACTCGCTGCTGGTCTACGACTCCACGCAGGCACCGCTCGTGGTGCGCCGGGCACTGGCGGCCACCTTCGACGTGCCCGAGGAGGGCGTCCGGGTGGTCGCGCCGTGCGTCGGCGGCGCCTTCGGCGCGGGGCTGCGGACGTGGCCCCACGTCATGCTGGCCGCGCTCGCCGCGCGGACCGTGGGCCGCCCGGTCAAGCTCGTGCTGACGCGCCCGCAGATGTTCTCCTCGCTGGGGCACCGCCCGCGCAGCGTCCAGCGCCTGCGCATCGGTGTCGACCGCGACGGCAGGCTCCTCGCCGTCGACCACGAGAGCACCACGCCCACCGCGCTGGAGGACGACAACGACGAGCCGGTCACCCCGGGGACGACCTACGCCTACGCCTGCCCGAACCTGTCCACCCGGGACCGGCAGGTGCGCCTGAACATCCCCTGCCCCGGGTGGATGCGCGCGCCCGGCACGGCGCAGGGCAACTTCGCGGTGGAGTCGGCGCTGGACGAGCTCGCCCACCGGCTCGGCATCGATCCGGTCGAGCTGCGGCTGCGCAACTTCGCCGGGACCGACGCCCGGTCGGGCCGTCCCTGGTCGAGCAACGCGCTGCGCGAGTGCTACGCCGTCGGCGCTGAGCGGTTCGGGTGGTCGGACCGCGACCCGAGGCCCGGCTCCCGTCGCGAGGGACGGTGGCTGGTCGGCCGGGGGATGGCGGGAGTGAGCTTCCCCTGGTCCCAACTGCCCTGCCAGGCCCGGGTCGTGCTGCACCGGGACGGCACCGCGATGGTCAGCAGCGCGGTCGCTGACCCGGGCACGGGGACCCGCACCGTCATCACGCAACTGACCGCCGGGCTGCTCGGGCTGGATCCGCGCGTGGTGCGCTTCGAGTTGGGCGACAGCGACCTGCCGGCGGCCCCGCCCGCAGGCGGCTCCGGTCTGACCGTCGCGCTGAGTGCCGCGGTGCACGACGCCTGCCGTCGCCTCGTGGGCATCTTCGCGGGGCTGGCGCGCCAGGACGCCGCCTCGCCGCTGTACGCGGTCGGGGACGAGGACCTGGCGGTCGACGGAGGCCGCATCCACCTGCGGGACGATCCGGCGGCCGGCGAGTCCTACCTCGACCTGCTGGCCCGGCACGGCGGCCTGCACGAGCTCGGCGCCAGGGGCGCCGGCGCCCCGCCCGAGCCGGAAGACCAGGACCGGGACCAGGACCAGGAACAGGACCGGGGTTCGCACCCCGGTTCCGGCCACGGCACCGCACCGGCCGGGGCGTTCGCCGCGCACTTCGTGGAGGTCCGCGTCGACCGCGACCTGGGGACGATCCGGGTGGCCCGGGTCGTCAGCGCGGTCGACGGCGGCCGGATCCTGAACGAGAAGACCGCCCGCAGCCAGATCGTCGGCGGCATCGTGGGCGGCATCGGCATGGCCCTGTTCGAGCAGACGGTCACCGACGCGGGGACCGGGCGCATCGCCAACGGCACTCTGTCCGACTATCTGGTGCCGGTCAGCGCGGACGTGCCGGACATCGACGTTGTGTTCGTCGGCGGCCCCGACCGGGCCAACCCGGTCGGGGTCAAGGGCATCGGCGAGATCGGGCTCGTCGGCATCGCGGCCGCCGTCGCCAACGCCGTCCACAACGCCACCGGCAGGCGGTTTCGCTCGCTGCCGATCACACTGGACCCGGCGCCCTGACCTCTGCATCGCCCCCACGTAAGGAGCCGAACATGCCGCTCATCCAGGTCAAGCAGGTTACCGGACGCTCCGTGGAACAGAAGCGGGCTCTCGCCCGCGAGCTCACCGACGCCTACGTCCGGGCCACCGGGGCCTCGGCGGAGAACATCTGGGTCACCATCGAGGACGTGCCCGCGGAGAGTTGGGCCATCGGCGGAACCACCGTCGCGGACGGGAGGACGATCGCCACCTGAGGCCGACCGCTCCGGGGCTCAGCCCACGGCCGGGCTCAACGCAATGGCCCGGCTCAAGGCATGGCCGGGCTCAACCCATGGCCCGGCTCAACGCACGGCCCGGCTCACCCCATCGCCGGCTCAGCTCATCGCCCCCGGCGTGCGACTGAGGATGCCACCCAGGTCGAGGCCCGACGGCAGCGTCCCGAAGGCCAGACCACGGTCGCCCGCAAGTCGGGACGCGCAGAAGGCGTCGGCGATCGCGGCGGGTGCGTACCGGACCAGCAGCGAGCCCTGCAGCACCAGTGCCATCCGTTCGACCAGCCGGCGGGCGCGCAGTTCGGCGTCCTCGGTCACCACCAGCTCGCCGCGCAACTGCCGCCAGGCGTCGTCCAGTCGGGAGTCCGCGCCGGCGGCGGCCGCAATCTCGGCGGCATACGCCTCGAGGGCGTCCGGCTCCCGGGTCATCGCCCGCAGCACGTCCAGCGCGTTGACGTTGCCCGAGCCCTCCCAGATGCCGTTGAGGGGGGCCTCCCGGTAGAGCCTGGGCATACCTGATGCCTCGTCATAACCATTGCCACCCAGGCACTCCAGCGCCTCTGCGACCATCGCGGGCTGCCGCTTGCAGACCCAGTACTTGCCGATCGCCGTGGCCAGCCGCAGGAACGACCGCTCCTGGGCGTCGCCGCGCAACGCACGGTCGGCGGCACCCGCCGTACGCAGCACCAGCGTGGTCGCCGCCTCCGACTCGACGCTGAGGTCGGCGAGGACGTTGCGCATCAGCGCGTGGTCGATCAGCTTGGTGCCGAACGTGGAGCGGTGGCGGGCGTGGTGGGCGGCCCGGGTGAGCGCGGTGCGCATTCCGGCGGCGGACCCGAGGCTGGAGTCGAGCCGCGTCATGGTCACCATGTCGATGATCGTCTTGACACCCCTCCCCTCGGGACCAACCAGCCAGGCCACCGTGTCGTCGAACTCCGGTTCGCTGCTGGCGTTGCTGCGGTTGCCGAGCTTGTCCTTCAGCCGCTGGATCCGGAAGGTGTTGCGGCTCCCGTCCGGCAGCACCCGGGGCACCAGGAAACAGGTGAGACCGCCCGGCGCCTGGGCGAGAACCAGGAACAGGTCGTTCATCGGCGCGCTGGTGAACCACTTGTGCCCGCGCAGCCGCCAGGTCCCGTCCGCCTGCTCGGTGGCGGTCGTGGTGTTGGCCCGGACGTCCGAGCCGCCCTGCTTCTCGGTCATGCCCATGCCTGCGAGCAGCCCGCGCTTGCCCGCCGGTGCCCGCAAACCGGGGTCGTAGACCCGACTGGTCAGCAACGGCTCGTAGACCGCTGCGAGTTCCGGGGCGGACCGTAGCGCCGGGACGACGGCGTAGGTCATGGACACCGGGCAGGTATGGCCCGCCTCGGCGGAGCTCCACACCATCAGGCCCGCCGCGCGGGCCACATGCACGCCCGGCCTGTTCTCAACCCAGGGCGCGCCGCCGAGGCCCTCGCGGATGGCCACCTCCATCAACGCGTGGTAGGCGGGGTGGAACTCCACCTCGTCGACGCGGTTGCCGTAGCGGTCGTGGGTGCGCAGCACGGGTTCGTACCGGTTGGCCTCGTCGCCCCAGCGCTGGACCTCCTCCGAACCGGCCAACCGCCCCAGGCGGTGCAGGTCGTCCAGATGCCACTCGGCGCCCTCCCGCCGTACGCCCTCCAGCAGCGCCGGGTCGTCGGCGACGTCGTGGCCGACCAGCGGCGGAGCCTGGTTGGTCACCTCGTGGGTGCTCGCCGTGGGGCTGCTGTGCGGTGACGCGGGCGGTGTCGCGTGCGGCGTCACGTGCTCTGCGGCGTGCGCGGTCGGGGTCATGCGGTCCTCCAGCTCACAGGGACGGTGCCTCACAGGGTCGGTGCCTCACAAGGACGGTGCAGCGAGGGGTACTGCGGCCGGTGCCGGGCGCGGGGCTGCGCCGGCGCAGCGCAGGGACATCGCAGCCAGCTCGGCGACGACGCGGTCGGCGGCGGCGCCCTCGACCGGTCCGGACAACGGGTCGACCAGCACCTCTCCGATCGCCCCGGTCAGCGCCGCCGCGGTGACCTGCGGGTCCTGCGCGGGCAGCAGTCCTGCGTCGACGCCCTCGCGGACCACTGCGGCGAACACCTCGCGGTAGCGGCGTCGGAACTCCAGTCGTTCCTGTCCGACCGCGGGCTCGGACGGGGCGGCGAGCAGGGCGTAGGCCAGCCCGCGTCGTTCCAGGGCGCGGCGGGCGAAGAGGACCACTCCCCGTTCCAGCCGTTCGACCGGGTCGCCGCCGCCCTCTCGCAGGACCTGGCCGAGGACGTCCACCTCGCGTCCTGCCGCCCGGCGGAAGACCTCGACCGCCAGCGCCGCCTTGGACGGGAAGTGCTGGTACACCGATCCGGCCGACATCCCGGCTGCCGCGGCCACGGCCGTGACCGAGGCGTTCGCCCAGCCGACGTCTGCCACCACCCCGATGGCCTGATCCACCAGGTGCTCCCTGGCGGCGTTCAGGCGGTCGTGGACTGCGGGTGTCCTGCGGTAGGCCATGAAAGAAGTGAACCACCGTTCAGAGCTTCACGCCAGCACCTGTCCCGGCCACACGGCCGGGGTCGCCCGGAGCCGGGTAGCGTCGAGGGCATGGCCAGCCCCGCGCACCCGACCGCCCTTCGCACGGAACACGACGACCAGGACCACCCGCTGCGGCTGGGCGACGTGCGGCGGGTGGTGTCGTTGGTGCCCTCGCTGACCGAGGCCGTGGCCACGACCGCGCCGGGACTGCTGGTGGGCGCCACCGACTGGTGCACGCACCCCGCGGATCTGGACGTGGTCCGGATCGGCGGCACCAAGAACCCGGACACCGGCAGGATCGCCTCGCTCGCCCCCGATCTGGTACTGGCGAACGAGGAGGAGAACCGCGTCTCCGACCTGGACGCCCTGCGCGCGGCCGGGATCCAAGTCTGGGTCACCGAGGTCCGCACGCTGGACCAGGCCCTGCGCTCACTCGACCGCATGCTCACCCTCGCCTGCGGGCTTCCCCGGCCGCTCTGGCTCGACCAGGCCCAAGCCGCCTGGCAGGACGTTCGCGGCGACGGCGCGAGGGTACGCGCCGTCGTTCCGATCTGGCGGCGGCCGTGGATGGTGCTGGGACGGGACACCTTCGCCGGGGACCTGCTGGCGCGCCTGGGCGTGCACCAGCTCTTCGCCGACCACGCCGAGCGCTACCCCGCCATTCCCCTGCCCGAGCTGCTCGCCGCCGGGTCGGAGGCGGTGGTGCTGCCGGACGAGCCCTACCGCTTCACCGCCACCGACGGCCCCGAGGCCTTCCCCGGCCTGCCGTCCGCGCTGGTGAGCGGACGCCATCTGACCTGGTACGGCCCGTCCCTGGTGACGGCACCCGCGCTGCTGGCCGCACAGCTGCGCCCGGCAGTCGCCTCCGTCCGGGGAGCCTCCGTCCCAGGAACCGCGCCGGGCCCTTCGCGGGGCTGACCCCGGGCTGCTCTCTCAGTGCACGGAAGTCTCTCAGTGCAGGGAAGCGGCTCGGTCGAGCAGAGCGCGGACGATGCGGCATGCGACCTACCTGGTCTTCCGCACATGCGGCGCACCGGCCGCGGCCTGTCATACCGCGCGGCCCCGCGCGCGCGACGCCGACCCGGAGTCGCTGCTCGACTCCCTGCTCCCGCCGACCCGCTGACCAGCCCTCGGCGGAGGCCGAAGCCCCGGGCTCAGGACTCTTCGGAGTCCCAGACCGGCCAGCCCCCGGGGCTGTCCACCCAGTAGGTCTGCTCCGGGTCGTTCAGGTCGAGGTTGGGGAATGCCTCGTGAACCCGCCTCTCGAACTCCTCGCGAGTCATCAGCACGTGCGGGGCGCCGTTGATACTGACGAGCCGGCGACGGGGATCGATGGCGAAGGCGTCCACGTGGACCAGGTGCTTGGGCTGCTCGCCGGGAGTGGACCCGGAAGAGGATGGGGTGGCGTCCATGTCTCCAGGCTGCGCCAAGTCGTCGGCGCCCGCACCGCGAACCCGGGCCCTCATGTCGACGAGCCCGGGTTCGGTCCGCCGCAGAGATCACCCCGCAGCCAACACCTCCCTCAGCAACCCGGCCTCCTTCACCAGACGGCTCGAACCACCACGCCCGGCCACTGCCGTGACCTCGGCGATCTCTCCGCGCGCCGCGCTGCGCCGGGCGCAGTCGCCGGCCACCGCCAGCAGATCGGCGCCGCCCCGTATCGGCTCCTCGGCAAGCAGCCCTGGCAGCGTCGCGGCCAGCACCGTCCAGACCGTGCCGTAGGCCCCGGTGTCGGCCGCGCTCCGCACCGAGTCGGCCAGCCGGTTCGACTTCACCTCTCCCGAGCGCACCAGCCCGGCCAACTCCCGTCCGAGCATCGGGCCGTCCAGGTCGCCGCGGGCCGCGAGCACCAGCAGGGCGTCCACGGCTGCGGACCGGTCCTCGGGAAAACGGGCCCCCAAGCCGTAGGCGACGGCCAGGTGCAATGCCGGACCGGCCGGACCGTCCGCCTCCGCGAGCAGGGGGAGCAACTGCGAGCTCCCTCGTTCCTCCATGCCCGAGGCACCGGCGAACCCGTGCAGCATGCGCAGGGCCAACTCCTCCCGGTGGTTGGGGAGCATCGCCAGCCAGTGCGGCGACGGCAGGTAGGACCAGGAGGAGAACCTCGGCTCACCCCGGCCGGAGGTCGGCCGCACCAGGCGCATGCTGTCGGCCGAGAGCAGCTCGTCCAGCGGGACGCCGGGCTGCCCGGCCGTGCTCCGGTCGCCGTCCGGCCAGGAGTACTCACCCCAGCGTGCCCGCGACGGAGGCGCGTCCGGCTCGAGCTCGGCCCGGACGGACGCCTGGTTCGGCAGTCCGCCGACCTGGATCCACCGGGCCGCACGCCGACCGGCGGCGGAGGTCAGCCGCTCGGCGGCGGCCAGCACCCCGGGATCCCGGGTCGGGACGACCCGGAGCAGTGCCTGCGAGAGGTCGGCAGGACCGGGCTCCACTCCCTGAGCCTCGTAGGCCGCCAGCCGTTCGACCAGCGTCGCGGCCTCCAGCGCGCCCGTGGCGGAGGTCGGCGTGGCCAGCAGGAAGGGAATGCGGCCGCTGAGTGCGTACCAGGCCGCCTCCTCCAGGCGGCTTGCGAGTTGCCCGCCGAAGGCGGTGGTGAGCCTGCCGCGCAGCGGGCTGTGAGGCCCTTGCAGCGGGGCGAGCAGGTGGTGCGCGGGCACCTGCCCGGCGACAGCGGCGGCGACATAGAGCAGGTCGTACGCGGTGCAGTCCCACCACTGGCCGCGCGCGCTCCAACGGCGGATCCGCAGCACGGGCTCAAGGGCCTCGGTGAGCGCCGCGCGGTCCAGGAAGGCGTGCCGCACCAGCCCGTCGAGGGCGCGTTCGAAGGCGATGACGTCGGCGTCGCCCGCGTCATGGGCGAGCACTGCGCTGACCTCCTCGGCCACCTCGGCGGCGCTCCCCAGCGGTGCGGGGACCTGCCGGGGTTGCGGCACCGGCGGCAGCAACTCGACGTACGGGCCGGCCGGTGTGTCGACCGCCAGGCCGAACAACTCCTCGGCCCGTCTGTGGTGGGCCGGGTTGAGTGCCGTGGCCGCCGCGCTCAGCTCCGGCAGGACGCCGCTGCCCGCAGCGTCGAGATGACGGGCGACCACCTTGAGCGCCCGCTCCTGGAGATCGGGATCGGGGTGGCCGAACGCGCCCGCCGCCGCCAGAACGACCTGCCAGGACCGCCCCGGGTCACGACGCGCGGCCCGGTCCAGCCACAGCAGTTGGGCGCGGACCAGCTTCTTCTCGCTGCGGAACAGCACCGTCTCCGATGCCTCGGCGAGCAGCTCGGGGTCCAGCAGCCCGGCCTCGTCCAGATCGGTCAGCACCTGCTGGGCATGCTCCGCCACGGGGGTGGGGCAGCCGAGCAGCGCGAGGTAGCTCCTGACCCGCTGCCTGATCTCGTCCTGGGTCGGCGCGAAGGCGGCGAGCAGCTTCAGGAACGCCCGCTGGTCGTTCTGGCGTCCGCCACGGGCCAACCGGGCGAGGCAGCGGTCGATCATCTCGCCACGGTCGACGAGACCCTGCTCGGCCAGCCGGACCAGGCACCCGGTCCACCGCTCCTTGTCGTCCGCCGCACCCCACGGCCCGTCGAGTTCGGCCCCGATGTCGGCGAGGTCGAACAACCGGGGCACGAGCAACGGCGCGAAGGAGTCACCGGACAGGCGCTCCCACAGACCGGGGCCCTGCGGCCGCCCGGCGAGATGCGCAGGCCAGGCGCGGTACCAGGTGCGGTCACGGAACCAGTTGGTGACGAAGGCGTCGGTGGTCGGCACCGGGCATCCGGTGGTCCGGACCAGGTGTTCCAGCAGCGGGTACTCCGAGGACCAGCCCCAGCGCGGGGCGCGTCGCTCGGCCATCCTGGCGATCACCGTCGTCTGCCACTCCAACGGCTGGCGCTCGATGACGTCCAGCAGGGCCGGACTGACCGACGCCGCGCTGTCGACGACGGCACGCCCGCCGAGCCAGCTCGCCGCAGCGGTGGCGGCGGTGTTGCACCCCGCACCGGCGACGGCCAGCGCCACCCACTGCTCCCCGCTGTGCGTCCGCCGTTCGACGCTCAGCTCCTTGAGCAGGGCCTTCAGCTCCGGTACGCAGGCCCGGCGCTGAGCCGGTGTAAGCGCGGCGACCTCCTGGACCACGCCCTGCACGTCCGCGGCGCGGACCAGGTCGATCAGGCTCATCGGACCCCGACCTCCGTCTCGCTCGGGACGGCCTGGGCGGCCGGGTCGGCCTGGGCGACCGGGTCGGCCTGGGCGGCCGGGACTCCCCGAACGCTCCGGACCAGGCTCACGGCGAGCGCGTGCTTGCAAGGCCCGCGTCCGCCCCGGTACTTGGCCCACCACAGGCAGGTGCAGCTCAGCGTGCTGTCCGCCGCCACCCGCACCCGCTGCACGTGGTCGTCCACCGCGACCGTGGCCGATCCCCCGTCCGCGTCCAACCGGACCGCCCCCGCCGCGACCAGGGCATGCGCCGCCCGCAGCCGCGGGTTCTGCGCCTCTGCCCGACCGGCGTCATACGGCAGCTGGCGGTGGAAGTACGCGGCCTCCGCCGTGTCGTAGCCGATCTGCCCGGCCGTGCCGAGCCGGGTCAGCGCGGCGCGGACGCGAGCTGCCTGCAGCCCGGACTGCTCGGCGAGCTCCGCCACGTCGATCCGCGGCTCCCAGGCGAGCAGGACCGAGACCAGCTCCGCGTCCGCCGCCGCGTCCTCGGAGGCCAGCGCGGCAGGTACGCCGCCCTCGCCGGAGAAGCCTCGCGAGGCGTCCGGCGACAGCATCAGCGTGAGCCGCATCCCCGGCAGCACCACCTCCCACGCGGCCGCCGCAGGTGACTGAACGGCAGGCGGCCCGTACACCCGCAGCGCCAGCGCGTACCGCAGCACCCGCTGCAGCGCGGCCAGGCGCTCCGGCCCGGGCAGGCACACCGCGCCGGGCACCGGGCGGCTGGTCGGACGCAGCGTCCGTCCGGCCGGCACCACCCACTGCGCGGTGCGGGCAGCCGAACGCCCCGCGCCGCCGCGCGGTAGCGAGCGCAGGAAGCGGACCGCTTCGGCGGCCGGCACCTCGGCCCGCAGGTCGAAGCCCGCCGCCAGCACCTGCGTCTCGGCGAAGCCGCGCAGCCACCGGTCGGGCAGCGGAACCTTCTTCTCGACCATCGGGCCGTCGAAGGTGGTGACTTCGAGCTCGTCCGGGCCGACGGCGAGATGCAGCGGGTCGGAGGGGCCGATCCGGGTGAGTGCGTCGCGGAGCGGATTGTTGACGTCCACGTTGGTCGTGCCATGGCCGACGTCGTCCCCGTCCAGCCCGTCCGCCAGCACGTCGAGGCGGGCGTAGACGCCGCAGCAGCCGGAGAAGGACTCGAAGCGGAGCCGATCGCCGTTGGCGGTGACCACCGGGTCCAGCGACGCGCGCAACTGCGGCTGGTAGTACCGGGCGGCGGCCACGTCCGCGACCGCGAGCAGCGCGGCGGCGGCAGCGACGGGGGCGGTCAGGAACCCGCTGAAGAACCGCGGGTTGGACACGGCCCCGGCCGGGGTCGCACCGCCGGAGGTCTCCAGCGCGAGGCTGCGCCCGGCGCTCGACTCGCGCACGGCGGAAGGACGGAGATAGGCGTACGCCTGTACTGCTTGTGTCATGCCGAGAACGTTAGAGCGCCCCACTGACAACACCGTTCCCACCGCAACGACGGGCCATTGACCACCCGTCAGTTCAGTCCGGGATGCCGATCCGACGCCCAACTCCTCACCAGCGCCAGTGCCGGCACCGCGACGATCCTGGTCCGGCCTCGAAGCGGCGGGGGCCCCTTCAGGGCGGTGAGCAGCACTTTGAGCCATGGGTGCGCGCCGGTCGCAGGAGCCCGCACCAACCCACCCGTTCCGAGCGGAGCCCGCCTCTCCCGCGGCCGCGCAACACTGTCCCCATGGACCGCTACGAAGGCATCGCGACACTGGAATGGTGGGCCAACCGTTCCACCCGCCTCGGCAGCTACGACGTCTACGTCACGATCACCGCCGCCCAGGGCGGCTGGCAGGCCGAAGCGGTAGCGGTGAACGCCTGGACGGCTGACGACGGCAAGGACTTCGACCTCCTGATCGCCCTCGACCCCGTCTTCACCCTCCGCTTCACCGACGACAGCTCAGTCCATGTCCAGGTCACCCAGTCCTGCGAGCGAGGACACCTCACCCTCACCGCGATTCGCGGAGACTGACGCCGCCCCCTGCTCGACCTGGCACGTCGGAACACGTCAGGCCCCCCGCGAGCCGCTACCGCCACCCCGAGCCGGCCCAGGCTCCCGCGAGCGGACGAACTCGTGTTCTCCCCCGCTCGTCCCCAGCAACGATCAAGGCCCAGTCCGAGGGAAACATCCCTCCGAACTGGGCCTTCGTCGTACTCTGCGATCACTCGCACAGGGTGGGCACAGCTGGTTTCGAACCAGCGACATCTGCTTTGTAAGCTCGAACGGGCAATCCCCAATATGCGGTCAAAACACCACACATTGCTCGGATCCAATGCCATGCATGTTCGAGCAGTTCGGCTGCATGTGGGGACGTTGATGTCAGAGGTTGATGTCATCCCCGTCCCCTCTATGCGAACTACCGGCAGTTCGGTTACTGAGGTCTCCCGTCCAGGCCAACCACGTTACTGGGGTCGGATTCGCTCTGCTGCGGTCGACACGGTTGCTGCACTTCCGTGCTGTGCACCGGACCAAGTAGTTTGGCTGCAACACCACTCCCGGAAGCGCCATGCCTCGCCGGTCGCCGGCCACCGTTAGAGCAACGATTCAGCCCCGTCAGCATCATTGGCAGGCCAGCCGTAACGGTCGGCCAACGTTCCATGGGCTGCCGCTCTCCACGCAGCGCAAGATCCGAGACTTCGAGCGCAGGAACGGTCTCGAATCTGGAAGCGTCGCCCTCGCGTTTCGCGCCTGGAAGGCTACGGGGAGGCGACGGCATCCGCGCTGGGGTGAGCATCCCACTTGCTACAGCAATGCTCTCTGGGCCGAGTCCGGTAGAACGCTGCTGGAGAGGGCCTGCCTGACCCTACCTGGCGAGCATCGAAGGAAGCTGCGCGCTCTCCTAAAGGAGCCGGATGCGGTTCGATACGCGCAGACAGTCCAGGACCCCTTCACCCCCGCCAACTGGCCGTGGTGGTCTCGACGGACCGGCATCTGACAGAGAGCCTCCTGCCGGGTTCGAACCGAAGACCCCCGCTTTACAAGACTGCGAGTGCCGCTGCCCCTCTGGCCTGTGCATACGCTGACCTTGGCGGGGGCCCGCCGGCGTCGCCGCTGAGTTCCGCGACTCCCCGCTGGATACCGCCCCGTCTGGCACGGCTGTGGCACGCCATACTGCGAGCGTGGAAAGGGATGAACTCGCCGCCGTCCTCGAACAGCACGGGACAGACGCTCCCTGCCAAGCGGCCGTGGCGGTCCGTGCCGGGGCAACGGTCCGCAGGCGTTTCGCCTGATCCGCAACGGTTTTCCTCACCTCCGTGACGCTTGATCAGTCCAGTTGCTGCCCGTACAGTCCCGGCATGCCTTCCGTCCTGCGCTACACGCTGATCACCCTCGGCCTGCCCGCCGTCGTGATGGCCAGCTACCTGCTGTCCTGCCTAATGGGGCAGACGTACAACACGATCGAGCTCTGGACGTCCGGCGGCGTGGGCTTGTGCTTCGGCGTCGTACTGGTTGGCAAGGCATTCGCCCGAGACCGTTCGGCGCGCAGGCAGTGAAGGACGTGCCGCTGTGGGTGAAGAAGGCGCTGCCCGGCGTCGCGGTCTTTGTCGGGCTGATGGTCGCGGTGCCCCTTGCCGGTCACTGGCTGGGCGTCTCGCATGAAGTCATCAGGCCCTTGATCTTCGGCCTGTCGATTAGCCTCAGCACAGTCACGTACGAGCCGTGGCGAAAGTACGGGACGTCCCGCCGAGCAGAAGAAGCTCGAAGGAAAGCGGAGGCGCTGAAGGCAGTCCGCGCCGCCCGCAGGAAGAACTGACTCCGCGCTGGTGCCCCAACCCCGCAGGCCAGCAGACGTGTGCGGCTATTGGCCCCCCGAGGACAGGAGATCCCGTGGCACTCACCAAAAAGGGCTCCCGGCCGATCAGCGTGGACGGAGCTTCCTATCGCTGGGTCGTGAGGCGCCGGCCCAGCTACGGCCAGGGGATCGGTCAGTCGCCGCTAACTGTGGCAGTCGAGCATGCCGAGCAGTCGGGATCCGTGCTTGTGATCCGATTGCCTCAGCCTCATCCGAGCAACTGGCTCGGCCTACCTGCGGTCGCTGTGCCCCCAGCCGATGTAGCCCTCGGTATCCGCTCTGCCCTTGCACGAGGGTGGCTGCCGAGCCGACCCGGCGGACCGTTTCACCTCGACTGGGACGCTGTTCGCGATTGACCCCCTCGATGCGAACTATCGGCAGTTCGGTCGCTGAGGTCTCCAGCCCAGGTCAAGCACGCTACTGCGGTCGGGGCCGGTCGGCTGTGGTCGACACGGTTGCTGTACTTCCGTGCTGTACATGTGGGGAGCCTTGACCGGAAGCCGTCTGCTAGCCTTCCCGCCTTGATCGCTAAGCAACCCCTCGGGGAGGACGCGTGTTCGTGCGCCACAGAGGAGTGCTGCCCCTGTCGACCGCCGTGGCGATGCTAGTTGCCGTGACCGCGTGCGGCGCGCAGGCCGGGGACAAGCAGGCGGCCCCTGCCAAGCCGCCGGCATCGGACGCGGAGCTGCGCACGCATCTACTCCCTGTCAGCATGGCCGACGGCTGGACCGCTCAGCCGTTCCCGGAGGGCTTCGTCGGCGGACCTGACTCCTCCCCGGAGTGCCACCTCATGGTGGGGCAGGACCTCGTGGACGCCACAACCACCGGTGCCGTCGGCTCCGCCTCCGCTGAACTCACCGGCCCCCGCAACGCCCGTGGGGGAAAGAACGGCGGCGAGGAGGCGCTCTACTCGTTCCGCGCGGGCGGCGCACATCGTGCGATGCAGGCCATGCGCGCGGACGCCGCGCACTGCGGGACGGTGATCCTTTCAGGCTCGGGGACCCACGCGGATACCTCGACCTTTACGCCGGTTGACGGACCGCATCTCGGTGACGAGAGCCTGGTCATCCGGACGGCGACCCGCTACAGCCGGTTCCCCGGGGTCACTCAGCGTAGCGACGCCACAGTCGTGCGAGTCGGTGACGCGCTGGTCGTGATCAGCCCCATGGTCTCGGTATACCCGGCCGACAACGACGCCGTCGCCGCCCTGGTGCCACTCGCGGTCGCCCAGCTCACCTCCAATCATCCTCAGCCGGTCGACCCGACGACCGTGCCCATGTAGCTCGCCGCGGCAGCACCTCTTCGTGTCCCATTCCCCATCGGGGCCCTAGTTTGGAAGTCTCCGCCGAAGGCCCGCCGATGAGCTGGGGAAACCGCCGATCTGGCCTTTCGTTTCCGTCGGCCTTCTTGCCTCCTTTCTTCCCCCTGGTTCCCCGCAGGAACGGGCACGCAACGGACATGGGACGGTCGGTGCCACGTCCCATGCCCCGAGCCACCAGAGGGGGCTCTCCACGCGCCAGTCGGTCAGTGCCCCCCATCTCGCGTGGTACCCCCTCAGAGGGCCTTCCAGGGCCCTTCCCGTAGGATGCGCCGGTGATCACGATCGGCGGTTGGCACATATCGGCCTATGAGCTCGGGCAGCAAGAGGGCAGCTGCACGGTGTATCTGGTTCTCGCACTGGTCGGGATCTGGCTGGGCACGATGTGGTGGCGTGATCC
The DNA here is from genome assembly GCF_041262165.1 of Streptacidiphilus sp. MAP12-16. Classification (NCBI taxonomy): domain Bacteria; kingdom Bacillati; phylum Actinomycetota; class Actinomycetes; order Kitasatosporales; family Streptomycetaceae; genus Streptacidiphilus; species Streptacidiphilus sp. MAP12-16. Next base: position 148,730 of record NZ_JBGCBY010000011.1, on the reverse strand, counting down.
GAAGCCTTCCGAAGTCCGAGGGAGTGAGGAAACAGCTCGGCTGGAGCGACGCCGGACTCGCGTCGTCAAGTACGGCACCCTCGCGGTTTCGGCCGCATGGGTCCTGACGATGGTCTTGACCGACGTGTACGCAGCCAAGACAGGCTGAGCCGCCGGTCCGTAAATCTGCTGGCTATGTCTACGTTGGTTCGAACCCAACACCCGCCACGGTCAGCCGAACGGCCCTGTGACCAGTACCAACGTCCAGGGCCGTTCGAATGTCCGCGTGCCGTGACGCACCGTCACTCCCCCTGGTTACCCCCGGCGGAGGGCATGCGGAGAGCACACCGATCCGGGATCAGGGCAGGGCACGGCCGTATCTACACTTCCTTGGTGCACGTCAATCACGACCTCTTGTCCCAGGCGAGCGGGTCTTGGTGCGTGCGGCTCGTCGGGAAAGGACGCGCTTTTGCTGCCTTGCGATCTTCGGGCCGGCCCAGCGATCAAGGGGTGGCCTGATCACGATGTGCCAGATGGCACCGCTGACCAGCAACGTGATCAAGTGAATGAGATCGCTCTGCACGCTACAGCCGTTCCGGGTCGCCAAGTGGTTGCGGCACTGTATCGCGCGGTCCCTGACGACACCTCTGTCCGGTGTCCTGCCCTGTCTTGCTTGGTGCGGTCCTGCTCAGGGAGGACGCTCCTGCGACTCGTCAAACGGTTCGGAACCAGAAGTCGAAGAAGTGATGCGCCGGTTCCCTGACCTGCGGCATAACCGTCGATCACTCCCCTGAGCTGTGGGGGAGCGGTCGGCGGTTGTCATCGTTTGTCGTCGTCGATCGGCCTGGGACGGCCCGTAGACGGCCCGAGTTCGAGCCGGACCAGGGCGTGAATCCTGGTGCGAGGCTACGCGAATACACCCGCGGTCAGCGCAGCGAGGAAGAGTACAGCCAGAGCCGTGATCACTGCCGCGCCAGCGACAACGGCCGCGCAGAGCCCGCCTCGGGGAACCTGAGTCTGTGCGGGCAGCAGATCTGGTTCGGACCGGCCATGGCCGGCGCCGCGGTTACCCTGCGGATCGATGTGAACCGGCTGCACGTGCTGATCGGCGGCGCCCGGCACAAAACCCTGCCTTCCAAGCTGTCCGGACGTGACCTGCGCGCCCTGGTCGCCCGAGGGGACGCCCGGCCGGTGACCCCGAGCACCCTGGAGGCGGACCCGGCTGACGCCTCGACACAGCGGGAGGCGCACGTGGTGGAGGTGGACCGCACCGTCAACGCGGTGGGCTATGTGGGCCTGGGCGGGGACAAGTGCAGCATCGGCTGGGCCTTTGCCGGACAGCGGGTCACCCTGCGACTGGACGGCACGGTGATGCAGGTCCTGGACGAACAGCGGACCCCGCAGGCCGTGCTGCCCAGCCCGGTCCCACCCGCCGCCTGCGGACGCCTGCGGGGAGCGCGAACCGGCGGGTCCCCACCGCTGGTTCCGCCGCCCGCCGCGCAGATCGCGGAGCGGATCGTTAGCAGCACCGGCGGATTCATCGTGGCCAGCCAGCGGGTCCAGCTCGGCAAGGCCCACGCCCGCGCGGTCGTCCACGCCCACCTGGACCAGGACGTGATCCGGGTCTTCCACGGCGAAGACCTGATCACAACCGTCCCGCGCATCACCCACAAGGACCTGGTCGTGCGGAAGTCCGGCGAGAACCACCGGCGAAAGGTCGTCTGAGGTGGAACAACAAGCTCCCTTGGGACTTGGCGGCCCTTCGGGCAGCGTGCCGCGACCTCTCCTATCGGTCCTGCGACATGGCGCGGTGGACTCGGTACTCATCGAGGAAGGCGAAGAACAGCTCCACGGGCGAGGTCTCCGTATCGACGGCTTCGCGTTCGATCTCGGCAGCCCAGCCAAGCGAACTGGAGCGACCGAGCCGTTGCCACAACCACTCGGTGAACGGCCCGAGGTTCCAGAAGTCGAACTCCTCCTCGATGCCGTGGACTTCCAACGCGACCCGGTAGCCGCTCAGCACGGAGTCCAGATGCTGGAGAGAACTGGCGCGGATCCACATCCCGGGGCGAAGGCGCACCTCATCGAGGAAGCCGAACACGTCCCGCAGCTCAGCCAACTGCTTCGGTCCTCGCCCGACCATCCCAGCCTCCGACATGAGCGCACCCTACCGACTGGCAGAGGGCCACCCCTCGGCGACCTGGCATCGACTGCGCAACGAAGAAGCCGCCCCCTGCGGCACGAGATCGTCTAGGACAACCGTCACCCATCACCCGACGCCACAACGTCAACCATCACCCGAGACTAGACACCCCTGAGACCCCCCCATCCGACCTTAGTGCTGCTCCGCGGAACTTCGTGGAGGGGTGTCGAAATGGCTTCCGCCTCTTACTCAGGGGGTGCCACGTGTCAAGGAAGGACGCCAGGAGTTCCGTCGCAGTTTGATAGGGCACCATGGAGCGCTGGTTGTGTGACAGATCATCTGGCATGGGAACCGATCAAACTGCCGATACATCCCATCGGCATGAACCAGCTGATCAGCTCTGCCCGACCAGGACGTGCCCGGTGTGCGTCGATAGCCGCCGTGGTGGTGGCCACAGTCGCCTTCCTCCCGGGCTGCGGGGCCCCGCACCGACCATCCGACGATGTCCACGCAGCCCCGCCGACGCCCTCAGTCGCATCGGCGGACCCCGTCGGCGGCTACCTCATCTACGTTCACGGCGGCATCCGCTACGCCCTCGATGACCAATGGTGGGAGGCCGACATGCCGGAAGCGGCTCTCCTGGCGGAAGGAGCGCACGACGATCTACGCGGAGCAAGAATGATCCTTCTGGACCCGACCCATCTGCGCTTCCAAGCCGGCGTCGGCCCAAACGTGGACTTCCATCCGTACCCCGGTATGCCACCCGGCTACGGGCAGAGCCACTGACGGGGGCGCTCCGGCCCGGAGCCCTGGGCACCAGGTCACCACCGAGTGGCCGTTGCCCGCCCCGTCGGCTGCGGCCAGCACCTGTGCTTTCGCCGACGACGCGATCCGCTGCAACATCTCGCGCATCTCGTCGTCCAGTCCCACGGCAACCGCCGCACCCCGCCGAGATCCCGTCTTCACAGCCAGTGATCATGGCGCAGTGGTGGCCCGGTGGACTACGCCTTCGGCCTCTACCTTGACGGCATGGCGGCCGTGCCCCTCCACGAACCTGCGCAGAGCAGCACTAGAGGCCGTGACTATCCTCTGGGGGGCGGTTGGACATGGTGTCCGCGCACGATTTCGGTCGGCAACGTGCAGGGGGCGACCGTGGGGATTGAGCTGGAGCTTCACTCCGGGCGACCCATGCGCGGCAAGTCGTCCAGGACTTCCCTCCTTCGAAGGTCCTACGAGCACGGTGAAGCGTTGGCGCGGGCACTGGGCTCGTTCGGCCGGACCGCCCCGGGCAAGCTCGCCTGGGTGGACCCCTACGGCGACACGTTGTTCAACGAGCAGGAGGCGCAAGCCGCGCTTCGGGAAGTCGCCGTCCTGTCACAGGGGTGCGCGGATGGGCCGCAGCAGGCCGCCCTGCATGACCTAGCGGCCCTGCTCGCGGCGTGCGCCGCAACGCCGGGCAGCTACCTGTGGTTCATGGGCGATTAGCAATACCTGATCATTGATCATGTGACTGAGTCGTGGTGGCTTGCACGCGACTGACTCAGGCGGCCGGCTGTCCGTGCTCGAGGTAGACCGGAGCGGCGCTGTTGCGTGCCTCGGCTGCGGCCTGGATGCGGCGGGCAAGGCGTGGGATCGTCGCGTGCTCGACGTCGGTGAGGTCCAGGAACTTGAAGCTGACGAGTTCCTCGGGCTGGAGCTGGACGTGGGCCAACTGCCCGGCTGTGAGCTGTCCGCCGTCGAAGATGTAGAGCACCTTGTCGCCTTCGGCGTCGCTCGGCGCCCAGTCGACCGCCAGGAGTCTGCCGATCGGCGGCGTGATGCCCAGCTCCTCGCGGACCTCACGTACGCACGCCTGGAGCGGCGACTCCCCCTCCTCGACGTACCCGCCGGGGATCTCCCAATACGATTTGTACGACGGCTCGACCATCAGCACCCGTCCGGCGGCATCAAGAAAGAGCGCACCCGCAGCCATACGCGGGTGCGCCATTGCGGCTTCGGCCTGGTCCTCGTTCGTCGGCACGAGTCCGAGGGTACAGAGATCAGACGACATGCAGGCGCTGTGCCAGATCCGCCATCGGCCGGCTGGGACGTCCCCGCTGGTTGCGGACCCAGCTCAGCACCAGTTCACGGGCCAGGTAGTGGCTGCGAACCTGCTCGGGTGCCCATGCCTCGGCCTGGAGAATGAGTTCGAGGGCTTCATCCACCCGATTGCGGGCGCTGAACGCGCGAGCCATTTCCAGGTTGTGTCGGGTCCGGCGTTCGGTCGGCAGTCCGCTGGTGTCGACTCCGGGACCGAGGTCCATTGCCACTTGCATGTCACCCAGCTCGGCAGCAGTCGACACCCGGTGAATGGCCACGTTCGTCGGTCCGAAAGCCGTCCACATGTGGTTGGCGTCCGCACCGAGTCGCTGTGCTGCCCCGTCCGCCTCAGCGAGGAAGCCGCGCGTCGTCTCACGGTCGTCGGAGCGAGCCGCCGCCATGGCTCCAGTGAGGAACAGCGTCCCGTAGATCGACAAGTACTCAGGGCTCGCGTCGCCCAGACCAGGCTGGAGATATCCGGCCGCATCGGTGACGAGCTGGACGGCGGAGTCGAACCGGCCGTTGGAGAGCAGGCAGTGAGTGACTGAGCGGAAGAGCGAGCCGATGACCACACCGTTGCCGGACTGCTGCGCCGCCGCGAGTCCTCGATCCGCTGCGATCCATGCGAGGTCCGTCTCCCCCAGCTTGGTCAGCACCATGGCGGAGCCCTGGTAGGTCATCGCCATCAGCTCGTGGGCCTGCTCACGGTCGTGCCCCTGATACGACTGGGCCGCGATGAGTGCATCCGCCAGCAGCAGCGGCAATCGCCGAGTGGCGAACCCGTACCTCGACTCCTGGTAGGCGTCCCAGACTTCGGCGACGTTGATCCGCAGCTCCCCGAGCGGGGATGGCTCGCCCTCGGTGGGTACGCCGAGCAGCAGCGTGAGCTGGCGGTAGTTCACCAGGGCGGTACGCAGAGCAGGGACGGTCTGTCGCCCACTGTCCGGTGTCCACTCCAGCAGGCTCGGCTCGGCAAGCAGATCGCCGAGCGAGACATCGAGTGCGTTCGCCAGGGACTTGATGACGGAGAGTCGGTCAAGTTCGATCCGGTTGTTCTCCGCCTTGCTGAGTCAGTCGACTGCGCTGGCAGCGTTTCAAGCAGGCGGAGCAGCGTCGGGCCGCCGGCATGGCGGTGACCATGTCTTCACCATCCGGAACGGTCTGCCGGTCGAGCCGACCAATCTCGCCCGGTCCTTCGCCAGGATCGCTGCGGACGCCAAGCTCCGGAAGATCCGTCTGCACGACACCCGCCACGGCTGCGCGACGCTTCTTATCGCCGCTGGTGTCCCCGCCCGAGTCGTGATGGAGATCCTCGGACACTCGCAGATCGCCGTCACGATGAATGTGTACGCCCACGTCACGACTGACACGTCCCGCGAAGCTATGGGCAATATGGACCGCCTGCTGAAGCGGCGTCGCCACCTGCGTTGATGTCAATCTCTGATGTCAGAAGCCCCGGACCTTGATCGGTCCGGGGCTTCTTGGCTGGTGGGCACAGCTGGTTTCGAACCAGCGACATCTGCTTTGTAAGAGCAGCGCTCTACCACTGAGCTATGCGCCCGGGGCGAGTGCTCAGAATACCTGCTCCGGGAGGTGTTCCGTGTCGGGGCTGGTGCGGCGCCGTAGTGGTGGGTGCGAGGATGGGGCGCGCAGGCCGTAGCGGCCTGGTGGCGAGGGATGCGGAGCGGGAGACGACGTGGCGGCGGGATCAGCGCGGTGGCGGCGTGGCGAGGGTGTACGCGCGGACGCGCAGGCCGCCAAGGACGCCGCTGCGCAGGCGTTCTACGAGCTGGACACCGTACAGCGGGACGTGCAGCTCTCCGTCCAGGAGGTGGCGGCGGCCGACAACTCCCCAGGTGCGCGCCGCGCCATCGCGGACTTCGCCGCGCTCGGCAGCCGCATCGACGAGGTCAGCAGCGCCTACATCTCCGCCCTGGACGCCCACGACCTGGACGCCGAGGACCTCGACGCGGGCACGGCCGCCCGGGCGCGGCAGCAGCTGGAGCAGTCCCGGCAGCAGCTCGTGGCGGTCAAGACCGAGCTGGAGCGCTTCGCCGGCTTCCTGCAGCCCCTGGTCGCCGCCGCCGAGGCGCGGCTCGCGCAGGTCACCCCCGCCGTCGAGCGCGCCAAGCAGGCCTGGCTCGCCGCGAGCAACGCACTCGACGCGGCCCGGGCCGCCCGCCTGAGCGCCGACGACCTCGCCCGCCGCCTCGCCGCCCTCGGCCCCATGCTCGCGCTGCTGGGCGAGGGCGCCGGCAAGCACGGCGTGCAGACCGTCCTGCGCACCGCCGCCGAGGCCCAGAGCAGCGCGGAGGCGATCCGCGCCGAGGCCGAGAAGCTGCCCGAGCAGGCCCGGGAGATCGACCAGCGGCTCGCCTCGCTGCGGACCCGCACCCAGGCACTGGAAACCAGGGCGGCGAACATCGCCCCCACGCTCAGCGAGCTGCGCCGCCGCTTCAGCGCCGCCTGCTGGCAGGACCTGCAGCACGTCCCCGAGCAGGCCGAGTCCGCGGTGCGAAACGCCCAGGCGCGGCTCGCGGAGGCGGCCAAGGCCAGGGACGAGCAGCGCTGGGCGGATGCCACCACCGCCCTGACGACCATCCGCACCCTGCTGACCACCGCGGACGGCGCGGTCGCTACCGTCAACGACCGGCTGCACTCCCTCAACGAGGCCCAGCGCGCGCCCGAGGCCGAGATCGAGCGGACCCGCTTCGCTCTGCGCGACGCCCAGCGCCTCGCGATGGCCGGGCGCAGCGCGCCCGATCCCCGGCACGCGGCGCCCCTGGACGCCGCCGTGGTGAGGCTGGACCGCGCAGCGGAGGCGCTGACCGGACGTCACCCCGACTACTGGCAGTTCCTGACCGAGATGGCGGCGGTGCGGGAGGTCGCCGCGCGCGTGGTGCAGGCGATCCGCGAGGAGCGGGGCGGCGGGGCGCGGTAGGTGTCCCCCGGCGCGGTAGGTGTCACCAGCTGTCGGGACGCGCCGGGCGTCGGAACCCGAAGCGATGTGGGGAAAAGACCGCCGAGGGACGGCGGGGAGGGCGTCACGCCGTAGAGTACGGGCATGCCTCGCTATGACTACCGTTGCCGTTCCTGTGGCGCCACGTTCGAGCTGCGCCGCCCCATGTCCCAGTCGGACGCCCCCGCGATGTGCCCGGCCGGGCACGAGGACGCCGTCAAGCTGATGTCCATGGTCGCCGTGACCGGGACGGCCTCGGGCAGCGCCGCGCCCGCCCCGAGCCAGGGCGGCGGTGGCGGAGGCTGCTGCGGCGGAGGCTGCTGCGGCTGACTTGCCACGCCCGCCACGCCGGTCGGACCATGGTGTGGTCAGGCGTCACGCGTCTCACCCCCTTGGGAGGCGGCGATGAAACTCCAGGACAGCCTGCCTGTGGACCATCGGCTCGGCCAGGTCTACCGCTACAGCGCCGGCGGCATCGGCATCTTCCTGCTCGTCTTCGGCATCCTCGGCTTCACCAACAACGTGGGCTTCTTCAGCACCCACGGCGACAAGATCGCGGCTATGACCAGCAACGGCCTGCTCAGCCTGCTCTCCGTGCTCTTCGGTCTGCTGCTGATCGCCGGTGCGGTACGGGGCGGCAACTTCGCCTCCACGCTCAACATGAGCGTGGGCGTCCTCTTCATCCTCAGCGGCTTCGTGAATCTCGCCCTGCTCGGCGGCAAGCACAATTTCCTCGCCTTCCACATGCAGAACGTCATGTTCAGCTTCGCGGTCGGGTTGCTGCTGATGACGTTCGGGATGTACGGCAGGGTGACCACGCACCTGCCGTACGACAACCCGTACTGGCGCAACCGCCACCCGGAGGCGGCGCGGGCCTCACGCACCCTGACGTTGCCGCAGGGGCCCCCGCCTCGGCAGGGCCTGCCGCAGGGCTAGCCCACGGCCGTCCGGACCCGCACCCGCGCGAGGAGCCGGCGGACGATCTCCTCGCCCGCCGCGACGCCCACCTGCGGTAGCGCGGTGACGCCCGGCGCCATCCAGTCGCTGTCGGCGAGCTCACCGTGCCCGGGACGGAACCCGGCGTCGGCGGCGAGCAGGAGTTCCGCGTCCAGCAGCGAGTCGCCCGCCGTCAGTACGGTGGCCGCACCGATGCGCCGTTCGACCTCAGCCAGGGCGGCGGACTTGGTGAGCGGCTGCGGCACCAGGTAGACCTTCCGCCCCTGCAGCGACACGGTGTAGCCGCGCTCGTCCGCCCACCCGGTCAGCTCGTCGATCCAGCCCTCGGGCAGCAGCTCGCGGTCGACCACCAGGTAGGCGAAGAGGTCCTCGGCGGCGCGCCGCTTGAGGGTCCACTCGGGGTCGGCGGTGAGCGCCAGGTGGTGTACGACCTCGTCCAGCGGCACGCAGTTGTCCGTGACCGTGGCCCGGATCTGGCTGTGCCAGTCCTCGTCGGTAACGCCGTCCACCAGCAGGTGCCCGCCGTTGGCGCAGATCGCGTAGCGCGGCGCCCATCCGGGTACCGGGCCCGGCAGGTGCACCCGCTGGTACTGCGCGCGGGTACGGGTCGTCACGGGCACGAACTCGGCCGCCGCTATCAGCTCGACCAGCAGTTCGGCGCAGCGCTCCGTCATGAACGACAGCGGCTTGCCGTGGTGCACCTCGACGGTGAGCAGCCGGGGTGCCTCCTCGTCGGCCATGTCGAGGGCGAGGGCACGCGGCGAGTAGATCAGCGTCCGGTCGAGGTCGCTGCCGACCAGGAAGCGCGGCTCCGGGCCGGGGCGTTCCTGGTGGTCATGGCGGTCCTGGCTCAGGGCGCTCATACGGCTGTGCCCTCCTCGCCGGTCGCACCACGGGTGTACTGCGGGTGGATCAGCCCGACGCAGCTGTACGGCAGGTCGTCGACCACCTCCACCGCTACGCCGCGCTGCTCCGCGAGCAGCCGGATGTGCCCGAGCTCGGCCTCCGCTCCGCGCCGCACCAGGACCCGCCAGGGGACGCGCCGCAGCAGTACCCGGGTGGTCTCGCCGACGCCGGGTTTGACCAGGTTCACGCTGTTGATGCCGTACTCCTCGCTGATGCGCTCCACGGCAGCCCAACCGGACCAGTCGGGTGCGCGGTCGGGGGTGTCCGCAGCAGCGCTGGCGCGAACGTCGGGAAAGCAGGCGGTGACGGCGTCGAGGAAGGCGACGGAGACATCGCCTTCGGCCAGCTCGCGGTAGTACTTGGCACCGTGGAAGTCGTTGGGGCCGATCAGCCCGGGCCGCAGCACCGTGCGGGACACCAGGCCGGACACGGTGGAGTTGAGGCAGGCCGAGGGGATCAGGAAGTCCTCGCGGGTGCCGAAGGTGCGGACGCAGTGGCCCGGGTCGGCGAGCACGGCCATCTCCGGGTTGAAGCCGGATCCATCGGCGACTAGGGCGGCCTCCAGCTCCCGGGTGATCGCGCCCTTGCCCGTCCAGCCGTCGACGAACACCACGTCGGCGGGGTGGTGACGGTCCGCCAGGTAGCGCAGCGCGACGGTGTCGATGCCGCGGCCCCGCACGATGGACACGGCGTAGTGCGGCAGGTCGATGCCGTGCGCGTGCTGCGCCCAGCGCCGCATGAGGATGCCGACGGGCGTCCCGGCACGGGCGAGCGAGGCGAGGACGACGCCGGATCCGCGCTCGGCGAGCACGGTCTCGGTGACGACGGCGACGGCCTGGGCGATCCGGCCTGCGGACTCGCGCAGCGCCTGGTGGAACAGCTCCTGGTACTCGACCGTGGGCTGGTACTCGACCGGAAGCGACTCGGCGTAGTGGGCGCCGCCCTGCTGGATGGCCTCCTCGCGCTCCTCGGTGGGTGCTTCCAGGGTGATCCCGGAGAGGTCCTTGAGCAGCCAGGACACCTCGTCGGCGCGGTAGGAGGAGAACGCCGGACCGTGCAGCGCGGCGGGGAGGGACGCTGCGGCCCGGGGCCGGTACGCGGGGACGACAGCGAGCAGCACCTGGTCGGTCACGCTGCGCAGCCGGTCGAGCAGACCGCGTCCCGGCGCGTGCAGCGGAGCGCGGTCCGCCTCGTCGTCGATGACCAGCACGATCGCGTCGAAGCGGCGGGAGGCGTCGTGTCCGGGGGCGACGTTGTAGGCGTAGCGCCTGCCTTCGCCGTCGGCCGGGGCGTCGTGCGCGGGGAACGCGAGCCGGGTCCGCAGGGCGTAGCCCGGGTCGTCGACGGCGAGGGCCGGGGAGCGGGTCGTGGTGGAGAAGCGGACGTCGACGACGGATCCGAGGATGTCCTGCAGGGCCGCCGCGAGGCGCAGCGGCGCGTACATCAGCTCTTCGCTGCCGAGGACGAGGACACGACGCGACGGCGTCGACCTGCCGTCCACCCCGTCGTCGGCGCCTGCTCCGCCGTCCGGCAGTGCGGCCGCCAGGCGGGCGGCCATCCCGGGCAGCGCGGCGTCCAGGCGCAGGCGGTCGGCAGCGGTGAAGCCGTGCCGCCCGCCGTCCGGCAGCCCGCCGGGCCAGCCGAGGTCCACTCGGGTGAGCGGGGACCGGGGCCCGGCCGGCGGCAGCCCGCAGCCCTGGCGGGTCTCCTCGGCGGCGACCAGGGCCGCGCCGCGCGCGACCACCTCCTCCGGCAGGTCGACCGTGCCGGTCGCGGTGGCGACGACGTCGATCCGTGCGCCGAGATCGGCGGCGGTCTTGGCGAGCAGTTCCCGGTCCGCGGCGTTCCGCAGGTCGACCAGGGCGGCGATGACGTAGCGGGTGCGCGGGTGCCGGGCGTGCAGTGCGGCGATGGTGTTGAGGACGGTACGGCCGGTCGACAACTCGTCGTCGACCAGGACCAGCGGGCCTTCGCCGCCCAGGAAGTCCGGGTCCTTGGGCAGCAGCAGGTGGGAGGTGGCGTGCGAGTGCTCCTCCTCGAAGCCACCGACCGGTTCCAGACCGGCCACCGGCCGCCGGGTCGAGTGCAGGTAGGGAGCGGGGACGGTGCCGCCGACTCCGGCGTCGGTCTCAGCTTCAGTGGCTGCTTCGGTGGCTGCGTCGGTGTCGATACCGCCGAGGCCGTCCGCGACGCAGTGGCCCAGCGCCGTCGCGGTCTCCGCGTAGCCGAGGACCACGGCCGTTGCCGCCTCGGCCGGGCCGAGCAGCTTCCGCACGGCGAGGCCGAGCTGGTAGCCCGCCCCGTAGACGAGCTCGGGCCGCTGCGGGACGTGCTTTCCGAGCACCTGGGACACCAGCAGATGCGCGCGGCGCGGATTGCGCCGCAGGGCCAGGCCCAGCAGGTCCCGCACCGACGGATCGGGCAGGCTCACGCCGAGCCGGCGCTCGACCCATTCGCCCGCCCACGTTCCGGCGTCCGCGCGGCCGTCCGCGCTACCGTCCGCGTTCCGCTGCACCTGCTGCTCAGCTGTCATCGTGCTGCTTTCGTCGATCGTGCGTCTGCTCGGACCGGTACGCCGGTCCACTTTTTGGTCCACGCCGTCACACCCTGAGCCAATCAGGCGGGGGTGACATCCGAGTGTCCTGCATGCCTCATCAGGACTACGGGCGGGTCACGCGAGGAAGTGAGGAGGCAAGGATGTGACGAGGCGAGGAAGGCGAGGCGGTAGGGAAGGGCCCGGTCACGGGCAGAGGCAGGCGGCCAGGAGCTCCGCGAAGGTCACATCCTCGCGCGCCACGCCGAACACCGAGGCCCGCAGCATCACCCGCTGCGCCCAGGCCCGGTGCGGCTTCACCTCGTTCATCTTGTTCGTGTACGAGGAGCGCAGCACCCCGCCTCCGGTGCGGTCCTGGTGCAGGATGTCCGCCGCGTCCGACCACTCCTCGTGGGTCGGCACGGCCAGCGCGTGCACGGCGGGAACGTGGCTGGGATGGATGCAGGTCTTGCCGAGCAGGCCGTTCGCGCGGTCGAGTTCGATCTCGCGGATCAGCCCGTCCAGATCGTGGGCGATCAGCTTGCGGCGGACCTCGTCCGTCGGCGGCTCGGTCACCTCGAACGGGCTGCTGCGCAACTGCGGCTTGAACTTGCGTTCCTGGACCGGGAAGTACTCCCACACCGGCCCGGTGACGGTGAAGCCAGTCCCGTCCGAGCGGCCGAGGACGTTGACGACGTCGCCGATCACCGAGGCGACGAGCTGCACGTCGTAGGCGCTGAGGTCGGGCGGGCGACGCAGCCCGTAGGCGGAGCACAGGTCGGTGACACCCAGCCGTACCGCGAGGATCTGCTCGCGGTACTTCTCCAGCACCCGGGCTATTCCGCCCAGCGTCTCGCGCCGGGTCTCCAGATGTGCGAGTTCCGGGGACTCCAGGACGGGCATGGCGAAGAGCCGCAGCCCGGTGGTGCTGCGGACCTGCTCCAGCGCCTCCAGGAAGGGCAGCCCGCTCTCCTCGGTGAACTTCGGGACGACGAAACCGGAGAGCACGCCGAGCGCGGGGCCGAGCCGGGCCGCGAGGTCCGTGATCTGTCCGGGGTGCCTGACCCTGACGAACAGCAGCGGAGTCTGCATCCCGGGAGGCGTGGGCTGCTCCAGCAGCCGGGGCAGTTGCCGGACCAGATTGGCCTCGGCGTCGGCGACCTCGCAGTCGTCGATGGCGTCCTCCAGGCACAGCACCATGGAGACGACGCCCTGCGCGGCCTGCTTGCGGATGTCGTCCAGGAGCCGCGGCCGGGTCGCCGGGGAGTACAACGTCGCTCCCAGCGCCGTTGACAGCACGGCGGGTTCGCTGTCCCTGTCGAAACTCGCGGGCTCGTGCAGGAAGAGGCGTTCGCGCGTCTCCCGGTCGAGCTGGCTGAAATGGCGCATGGGCCCCTTCCGCTTCCTGGGATGGGATGAATCGGGTGGAATGGCTGGTCTCTGCAGGCGAGTGGGGACGTCCGGGGACCACCGGGGCCGTTGACGGCTCATCGTACGTAAGAAGGTGTAATAAATCTCCCTGGAAACATGACGTTTTCGGAAGCGTGGCCGCCGGTTAACACGGCACCCTCCGGCCTGCTTGCGCTGCTGCGCCGGTCCTGCATACTGGCGGCAGCCCGCCCTCGACCCGAGGGCACGGGGAACGTGCTCGAGCAGCCGACGACGGGGGTGGCCATGCAGCGTCTCGGCGCCCTCCTGCTCGTACTCCTCGGCCTCTCCGGCCTGCTCGTCTCCGAACAGGGCAACGGGCTGGTCGCCCTCGCCGCGACCGCAGGTCTGCTGTTGCTGGCCGCACTCGTCGCCACCGCACCGACCGGTCCCCGGCCGGGCAGTCCTTCCCCGCACGCCGTACGCAGCACCGCGCTGCGGCGGCGGGCCTGGCGCGCGGCCTTCCTGCCGCAGCGCGACCCCGACGCACGCGGCCGATGCCGCCCCCGAGCACCGGGCCCGGCCCCGGCAGCCGCGTAGCAGCGCCCGTCACCGACAGTCGACCTGCCGCACCGATCTGCGCGGCTGTCCTCCGCACCCCGTCGTTTCTGACATCCGGAGGGCTCAGCCACCATGTCCGTCCTTGCATTCCTCGACGCCCCCGCCGGCGTCGCGGGCCACGCCGTCAGCGCCCTGGCCCAGCTCGTCCACCCCCTCTTCGGGGCTACCGCGACCGCTGCCGTGATCATCGTGTTCACCGCCCTGGTGCGTCTGGCGCTGCATCCGCTCGCCCGCGTCCAGGTGCGCGGGGAGCGCGTCCGCGCCCGGCTCGCGCCGCAGCTCAAGGAGCTGACCCGGCGCCACAAGGGCGACCCGGGGCGGCTGCGGGAGGCGCAGGCGGAGCTCTACCGCAGCGAGCACGCCTCACCGCTCGCGGGCTGCCTGCCCAGCCTGCTGATGTGCCCGGTCTTCGCGGTGCTGTACCGGCTGTTCACGCTGCACACCCTGAGCGGCCACGCCAACGCCCTGCTCGCGAGCACCCTCGCCGGGGTGCCGCTGGGCGCCCACGTGCTCAGCGCCCTGCCCGGCCAGCTCCCGGTCTTCCTGGTGCTGTACGCGCTGCTCGCGGTGGTCGGCTTCGCCGCCTTCCGGCGGGCCCGCCGCACGGTGGACCCGGCGGCTCCCGGCGCGGCCCTCCTGCCCTACCTCTCCTTCGGCACGGTGCTCTTCGCGGCCTTCGTGCCGCTCTCCGCGGGTCTCTACCTGCTGACCACGACTGCCTGGACGGTCGCCGAGCGGATGCTGCTCCGGGCCTGACGCCAGAGGGCCGGGCGCCTAGGAAGGGTGCTGGGGAACCGGCCGCGGATCGCGGTCGGTTCCCCAGGCCGGCGCTGCCGCCTAGGCTTGGCCCGTGGCGGGGTCGCGCCGCCGGCGTCCACAGAGGGAGTGCACAGACCAGCTATGACCAAGGTCATGCCCAAGGGCTCCAACACTCCGCTCGCGAACGTCGCAGCGGTGCGCGCGGTGCTGCGCTGGCGGTTCGTACCCGGCGCTCCGGACGTGGACGTGTCCGCCCTGCTGCTCGCCCCGGGCGGCAGGGTCCGCTCCGACGACGACTTCGTGTTCTACAACCAGCCCCGGCACCCCAGCGGACTGGTGCGGCACCGCTCCAAGGCCCGGCTCGGCGAGGAGATCACCGACACCGTCGACATCGACCTGAGCAGGCTGCCGCTCGAGGTGGAACGCGTGGTGGTGGGCGGCTCGGTCGAGCACGGCGACTTCGGCGAGATCCCCGGCCTGCACATCCTGCTGTACGACATCGCGGGCGGACCGGGCGCGGAGCCCCTGGCCCGCTTCGACATCGGCGACACGGCGACGGTCACCGCCCTGCTCTGCGGTGAGCTGTACCGCAGGGGCGGGGGTTGGAAGTTCCGGGCCATCGGACAGGGGTACTCCTCCGGGCTGGTCGGGCTGGCCACGGACTTCGGGATCACCGTGGACGAGGAGGAGGAGAAGAAGAAGGAGCCGGCAGCGAAGCCGGCCGCCCCCGCGGCAGCAGTACCGGCGCCGGCGCCCGTGTCCGCTCCGATCGTCGAGCCGCCGCACCGGCCCGAGCCAGCAGCGGAACCCGAGCCACAGCCCCAGGTCGCGCCACAGCCGGAGCCGGCCGTCCAGCAAGCGCCTCCCCTCCCGGCCCAGCCTCCCGCCGCCGTGCCGGTCCCCGGCTACGGCTATCCCCCGCAGCAGCCTTCCCTGCTCCCGGAGCCGGAGGGCTTCGCCCTGCCGCTGCAGGGTCCGCAGTTCCAGGGCGTCGGCCGCTGACACCCCCTGCGGCGGGGACCGCCGGGGTGCGGCGGCGGCCGACGAACGCCGCCGGGGTCCGCCGAGGTCCGCCGAGGTCCGCCGAGGTCCGCCGGGGTCAGTTGCCCACCGGCTTGTACCCCCGCTGCCACTGCAGTCCCCACCCATACAGCCGGTCCAGCTCCGCCTGGAACCCGTACACGTACCGCGCCTCCCGACGCACCGTCAGGTTCCCACCCTTGTTCTCTATCAGCGCCACCGCGCAGGACCGCGCCTGCGAAGCCCGCTGGTCGAGCTTCACCTCGATCGGCCGTCCCCCCGGCGGGAAGAGCGTCACCACCGCGTGCGTCCGGTCGAAGGCCGGGGTCTCGTCGTAGATGTAGACGAAGATCAGCAGCCGCTTGAAGTGGTCCTTCTTGTCCAGGTCGATGTACATCATCTCCCCGGACGGCGCACCTGACCGGTCGTCCCGGCTGAGCCGGATGTACGGCGAGTGCTGCAGGTCGCCGAAGAAGCTCCCGAGCGGCTGGACCACGCCCTTGGTGCCGTCCGCGAGTTCGTACATGCAGCCCAGGTCGAGGTCGACGGCCAGCGTCTGGCTGGCGGTCTGAGGCATCGTCATCGGCTTGAAGAGCGCCGGGTGCAGCAGGCCCCGCCATCGGTCCCCTGCCGAGCGCGCCACCGGATCCGGCTCGCGCGAGGTCCAGTGCAGGTTGATCTGCATCGTGCCGTTGACCGTGCCCAGTTCGGTCAGGGACACCGACGGGGTCCCCTTGGTGAGCGTGACCCGGTCGACCCCCGTACCGAAGCCCTGGTCCGACTTGCGTAGAAAGTCCCTCAGCCCCGCCATGACTCCACCCCTCGCTCCCCGATGCCCCGCCGTACCCGTTCCGTACCCGAACCCGCCCCGTAACACGCCCCGGCGGCACAGGTCAGCAGCCCGGGTCCGCCGAGCGCCACCTGCGTGTTACCCGCCCGAAGGCCCTCGATCACCACTCTTCCGCACGGGTCCGACAATCCACCGCGAAGTCCCCCAACAGGGAATGACTGGAGGTCACAACTACCTCACGCGTACGATGCGTTCCCTGCTCACGCGATAATGTCTCCTCGCACGCGTGTCGCGGCGTCAACTCTGCCGTCTCTGGGGGACACCACCGTCGCACTCCCACTGCCCGATTCCGAAGCCGAGGCTATCCCGGTATGAACCTCTCCTCCATACAGCTGGTGTGGCTGGCCATCGGCTGCGCGATTGCGCTGGTCATCGCGGTTGTGATGGGCCTGCTGCGCACCAAGAAGCCCAAGCACGCCGCAGACCCGAACGACTCCTGGGAGCGCAGCGAGGAGCGACGCCGGCGCAAGGAGGCGGTCTACGCCAGCGCCTCCTACGTGCTGCTCTTCGCCTGTGCCTCCGTCGCCGCCGCGCTGTCCTTCCACGGCCTCGTCGGCTTCGGTCGCGAGAACCTCAACCTGTCCGGCGGCTGGGAGTACCTGGTCCCGTTCGGCCTCGACGGCGCCGCGATGTTCTGCTCGGTTCTGGCCGTGCGCGAGGCCAGCCACGGTGACGCGGCCCTCGGCTCCCGCATGCTGGTGTGGCTCTTCGCCGGCGCCTCGGCCTGGTTCAACTGGGTGCACGCACCGCGCGGCGGCGTCCACAACGGGGCCCCGCAGTTCTTCGCCGGCATGTCGCTGTCCGCCGCGGTCCTCTTCGACCGGGCGCTGAAGCAGACCCGCCGCGCCGCGCTGCGCGAGCAGGGCCTGGTCCCGCGCCCGCTGCCGCAGATCCGGATGGTCCGCTGGCTCCGCGCACCCGTCGAGACGTACCAGGCCTGGTCGCTGATGCTGCTGGAGAACGTCCGCACGCTCGACGACGCTGTCGAGGAGGTCCGCGAGGACAAGCGCGAGCGCGAGCAGGCCGCTGCCCGCGCCCGCAGCGAGAGCCGCCGCGAGCGCGCCGAGTTGAAGGCCATCTCCCGTTCGGCGCCGCTGCGCGAGCTCACCACCCTGGAGGCGTCGGGCAGCGCAGAGACGGCCGCCGCCCTGGAGCCCGCGTCGCCCCGCGGCGTCCTCCCCCGGCGCCGCCGCAGCGAGGCACTGGAGTCGTCGTCGTCGCCGACCGCCTCCGGTTCCGGCGCCGGGTCCGGCTACGACGACGAGGCCTCGCCACTGCCGCGACTCGACTCGCTGGAGAAGAAGTTGAAGGATCTGGAGCAGCAGTTCGGCTAACGGCCTGGGGAGCGACAGGGCTCGGGTCAGCGCACGCCGTCGCTGTGACACTGTGCGGCTCCGCCGCGCGGCCTTCGATTGCAAGGCGCCGGGACGCCCTTGTAGCGGAGCTACTTGGGCCCCGCGGCGCCAGCCGCTGATGTCAGAGCGGCAACGCCGCAAGCGGAGGTGCCAGACGGCGTGCGCCCGAGCCCTGTTGCTCCCCAGGCCGCAATGCCGGAGACAGGTGCGGGCCCGGCCAGGCAGGACCACTAAAGTGAGTGCATGATTGCCAGGCCCGCGACCTCCTCCACGCTCAAGGAGATCAACCTCCGGACCGTCCTCGACGTGATCCGAGCCGAACCACCGGTGTCCCGCGCGGAGATCGCGCGGCGCACCGGCATCTCCAAGCCGACTGTCTCGGCGCTGCTCCAGGACCTCCTGGAGATGGGCCTGGTCTCCGAGACGGTCCGCGCCGAACTCGGCCCCACCTACGGCGCGCTGTTCTTCGCGCCGCGCCCCGACGCGGCGTACGTGCTGGCGCTGGACGTCGGCGCACGCCGGCTCCGGGGCGCGGTCGCCGACCTGGACGGTACGGTGCGCATCCGCCGCGACGTGCTCGTCGAGGGCCTGGACGCCCCCCGGATCGTCCGGGCCTCGGCCGAGTTGGCGGAGGAGCTGAGCAGCGAGGCGGGCATCAGCCGCTCGTCCCTGCAGCACGCCGCCGTCGGTGTCCCCGGGGTTGTGGACCGGCGCGACGGCAAGATCTGGCAGGCCAACAACATCCCCTCGCTGGACGGCTTCCAGGCCCAGGTGTCGTTCGAGAGCGCGCTGGCCATGCCGGTGACCGTGGAGAACGACATCCACCTGGCGGCGCTCGGCGAGCAGCGCCACGGCAGTGGCACCGACACCGACAGCTTCACCTTCCTGTCGGTGGGCACCGGAGTGGGCGCGGGCCTGGTCCTGCACGGCGAGCTGCACCGGGGTTTCGCGGGTGCGGCCGGCGAGTTGGACTGCGCCGTGGACCCTGCGGGGTTCGACGACAACGACCCCTGCGCCGCCTCGCTGCTGCGCTACGCCGTCGGGCAACTCCCCGAGGAGGTGGCGCGCGGGCCGCTGAGCACGGAGCAGGTGTTCGCCCTGGCCCGTGAGGGGCATCCGGGCGCCTGCGCGGTGCTGGACGAGGAGGCCCGGCGGATCACCGGCTACCTGGCCCCGGTCGCCGCCGTGGTCGACGTGGAACTCGTGGTGCTGGGCGGCGGTATCGGGCTGAACGGGGATCTGCTGCTGGGCCGGGTACGCGAGCTGCTCGCCGCGCGCGTCCCCTACCCGCCCCGGGTGGAGGTCTCCGCCCTGGGCGACGCCGCGGTCCTGACGGGGGCCGTCTCGGTCGCCACCCGCGCCGCCCTGGAGCAGATCCTCACCCTGCGCTTCGCAGCCCTGGGCCACCGGCGGCCCTGACGGACCGTCCGGCGGGGGCCGGGGCTGACGACCTGACGTCGGGGACCGTCAGAGCACGGGTACGTCCTCGGCCTCGGCCGCGCCCTCGGCGGCCGCCAGGCGCTTGTTCCGCACCATCGAGGAGAACAGCGCGAGGGCGATGAAGGCCACGCCGATCAGGCCGGTCACGACCTCCGGGATGCTGTACTTGATGGAGACCATGAGGATGATCGCCAGCGCGCCGATGGCGTAGTGCGCACCGTGCTCCAGGTAGACGTAGTCGTCCAGGGTGCCCTGGCGGACCAGGTAGACCGTCAGCGAGCGGATGTACATCGCGCCGATGCCCAGCCCCAGGGCGATCTGGAAGATGTTCTGGCTGATGGCGAACGCGCCGACGACCCCGTCGAAGGAGAACGAGGCGTCAAGCACCTCCAGGTAAAGGAAAAGGAAGAAAGCGGCCTTGCCGGCCACCAGCACGACGGACCTGCCGGTCGCGGCGGGGGTGTGCTCAGCAGCCCCGGCCTCCGCGTCGTCCTCGTCCTCGTCCTCGCCTGCATCCTCGAACAGCTCGGACAGGCCGTTCACCGCGAGGTAGGTGGTGAGTCCGGCGACGCCGGCGAGCAGAACGGTTTCCGCACCCCCTCCGGCGAAGAACCGGGCGGACAGCATCAGCACGATCATCGAGACCACCACCGACAGCTGGTCCAGCTTGCCGATCTTCTCCAGCGGCCCCTCGAGCCAGTTCAGCCAGCGGACCTCCTTCTCGCCGAGGATGAAGTCCAGGAAGATCATCAGCAGGAACATGCCACCGAACGCGGCGATCGCCGGATGCGCGGCCGTGAGGTGCTGCGCGTAGGTCAGGCCGCCCGAGGTCTTGGTGGAGTCCAGCGCGAGCGAGATGACCGTCTGCGGCCCGATGTGGGCGGTGAGCGCGACGACGATCAGCGGGAAGACCAACCGCATGCCGAAGACCGCGATGAGCACGCCCACGGTCAGGAAGATCTTCTGCCAGAACGCAGTCATCCGCTTGAGGACGGTGGCGTTGATGACGGCATTGTCGAAGGAGAGGGAGATCTCGAGGATCGAGAGGATCAGGACGACGCCGAAGCCGCCCGCTCCCCAGAAGTACGCGGCAGCCGCGAGGCCGAGCAGAGTGATCCCGAAGGACCATCCGAAGGTACGGAGGAGCACGGGGGGCCTGTCCCTTTCGCTGAGGTGCGGGCGTCACAGGGGCGGGGACCGCTCGTCACGCTGGTGGGAGCGATCCCCGACGTTCCTCGAAACTGCCCGCAACCTTCTTACTGAACGTTAACCCCGAAGTCTAGGGCGATGCCTCTGAGCCCTGACGCGTACCCCTGCCCTACCGCTCGGAACTTCCATTCGTTGTTGTAGCGATACAGCTCGCCGAAGATCATCGCGGTCTCGCTGGAGGCGTCCTCGGACAGGTCGTAACGCGCCAACTCGGCACCGTCGGCCTGGTTCACGACCCTGATGTAGGCATTGCGAACCTGCCCGAAGTTCTGCAGCCGGGCCTCGGCGTCGTAGATGGACACCGGGAAGACGATCTTGTCCACCTGCGGCGGAACCTGCGTCAGATTGACCTTCACCACCTCGTCGTCCTCGGCTCCGGTGCCGCCGACGAGCTCGTCCCCCATGTGCTCGACCGAGCCCTCGGGGCTCTTGAGGTTGTTGTAGAAGACGAAGTACTCGTCGCCCAGCACCCGCCCACCGGAGCACAGCAGCGCGCTGGCGTCCAGGTCGAAGTCGGCCCCGGTGGTCGCCCTCGCCTGCCAGCCGAGCCCGATCTGAACGGCCGTGAGGTTGGGGGCGGCCTTGGACAGGGAGACATTGCCGCCCTTGGCCAGCGTGACACCCATTCGTTGTTCTCTCCCTCCCGCGCCGGCCTGGTCACGGATGTGGCTCAGGCTCCGCCGCCGAGTCTAGATTGCGACCGTGTGGATCGGGCATCGGATGGCCTGTTCCCCCGCAGGTCAGTCCGAGTGTCCAGGCCACAGCGGAGCCAACGGCAGGAGGGGCTGTCCGGCCTGGTTGGTTCCAGGCCGGACAGCCCCTCCGTCGAGCGGGGGTCGGTCAGACGTTGACGCCGAAGTCCTGCGCGATGCCGCGCAGGCCGGAGGCGTAGCCCTGGCCGATGGCGCGGAACTTCCACTCGGCGCCGTTGCGGT
The DNA here is from genome assembly GCF_041262165.1 of Streptacidiphilus sp. MAP12-16. Taxonomy (NCBI): domain Bacteria; kingdom Bacillati; phylum Actinomycetota; class Actinomycetes; order Kitasatosporales; family Streptomycetaceae; genus Streptacidiphilus; species Streptacidiphilus sp. MAP12-16. Next base: position 127,617 of record NZ_JBGCBY010000011.1, on the reverse strand, counting down.
ACAGCTCGCCGAAGACCATCGCGGTCTCGGTCGAGGCGTCCTCGGTGAGGTCGTAGCGCGCGATCTCCTGGCCGCCGGCCTGGTTCACGATGCGGATGTAGGCGTTGCGGACCTGGCCGAAGCTCTGCAGGCGCGACTCGGCCTCGTAGATCGAGACCGGGAAGACGATCTTGGCCACGGAGGTCGGAACGGCCGAGAGGTTGACCTTGATGACCTCGTCGTCGCCCTCGCCCTCACCCGTGAGGTTGTCGCCGGTGTGCTCGACGGAGCCGTCGGCCGACTTGAGGTTGTTGTAGAAGACGAAGTCCTTGTCGGAGACGACCTTGCCGGTTTCGGACGTGAGGATGGCGCTCGCGTCCAGGTCGAAGTCGGCGCCGGTGGTCGTCCGGGCCTCCCAGCCCAGGCCGACGAGGACCGCCGTCAGACCGGGCGCCTCCTTGCTGAGCGAGACATTGCCACCCTTGCTGAGGCTGACACCCACGAGTCCTCCAGATGCAGGGGGAGCACTTCTCCGTGCCCCCGTTGGTGCGGTTGCGGTTGCTGTCCAGCCAACGGCTCGATCGTAGTGGCGGGTTCCCGCAACGCGCAGCCGCACCGCACCGACGGAGTGGGAGTACGCGCCCTCCCGGGCGCGTCGCGGTGGGGCCCGGGAAGGTCAGAGCGCGGCGAGTGCCTTGAGGTACTCCTGCTCGTCCCGCGCGTCCGGCAGGCCGTTCACCACGGACCAGCGGACCACGCCGGCCTTGTCGATGACGAAGGTGCCGCGCACGGCGCAGCCCTTTTCCTCGTTGAAGACGCCGTAGGCGCGCGACGCCTCGCCGTGCGGCCAGAAGTCCGAGAGCAACGGGTACTCCAGGCCCTCCTTCTCGGCGAACACGCGCAGCGTGAACGGCGAGTCGTTGGAGACGGCCAGGATCTGCACGTCGTCGTTCTGGAACTGCGGCAGCTCCTTCTCCAGGCTGCACAGCTCGCCGGTGCACACACCGGTGAACGCGAACGGGTAGAAGACCAGGACGACGTTCTTCTCGCCCCGGAAGTCGGAGAGCTTGACCAGTTCGCCGTGCTGGTTCTTCAGTTCAAAGTCCGGAGCCTCGGTGCCGACCTCGATAGCCATGGTTGCCTCTCATCATGCTCGTGGACGCGTCAGCCGTCTGCCGGCGCGCCCCTGCCGGTCGTCGTGCCCGGGGACATCCTGCCATCCGTACCGGCACGGCCCGGCGACGGGGCGTCAGCGGATCCCCGGTAGCCGTCCGAGCAGCCCGACCACGCCGACCGCGCGCCGCAGCAGGGCCCCGCCGGGGAGCCCTGGGACCTGTTCCACCAGGGGTGCGAGGGCCATCAGACCGCCGATCCGGTGCAGCCGGATCTCGCCCTTCGCCAGCAGCGACGGCAGCGCCCCGCGCCCGGCGGGGACACCCAGCACGGTCGCTGCGGCGCCCTCGATCCCGGGTACCCCGGAACTCCCGGGCGTTGTCCGCCAGCCGTCGCCGTCCGCGGTGAAGACCCAGCCCGAGGTGCCGCTGCCCCACACCCCGGCGCTCGCCCGCACACCCTGGCGGTGCGCGAGCGCGCCGACGACGTCCACGAGGGCGGCCACCCCGGCGTCGGTGATCGCGACCGGCACGGCGGCCGGTCCTTCCGAGCAGCGCAGCGCGGCGAGAGCCAGCTCATGGCCCATCGCGTGGATCTGGGTGAGCAGCGGGAGCGGGCCCAGTGCGGAGTCCAGCTCGACGAGGGCGAGGGCCGGCTGTTCGGCGACCTCGTCCAGGGCCGCGGCGACCCGCTGCCGAGCGCCGGCCAGTGCGGCGAGGACGGCCTCGCGGTCCTCGCCGGCGTGGTCCTGCCTCGGCGGCTCGGGAGCTCGTTCCGGACTCCCTTCCGGGCCTCGTCCCGGGCCTCGCTCCGGGCCTGGATCCGAGCCTGGCAACCCGCTCCGGGCCTGGGCCATCAGCCGCGCAAGCACCGGCCGCTCCGGCCAGGAGCCGAGCTCGGCCAGGAGCGCCAGGTCCTGCCGCCCGGCGGAGTCAGCCAGGGCGAGGAGCGCGTCCCAGGCGCTCAGAACCCGCGTCCTGAGCTCCTCGGGCGGTCCCGTGGCGACTCCGCGATGATCGTCCATCCCTGCATTCTGCCCCGCCGCCCGGCTTGCGCCGCACTTACGACCTGGGGAGCCGCGGGTCGTCGCAACGCCGACCGCAATGCCTGCACCACGTCGCGAAGACACGGCCGCCCGGCCGAACGCCCACGTCGCTGGGTGTCCGGCCGGGCGGCCGGGGTCGACTGCGGCGCCCCGGCCCCCGCGAGGGCGGGGACGGGGCTGCGCCGACTGCTGGGTCTTTCGGCGTCAGGCGGTCAGCGCTTGCCCGCCTTGGCGGCCTTGGGGGTGGCCAGCCTCACGGCCGACCAGTCCTTGCTGACGGAGACCGTGCTGGTCTGGGAGAGGCCTGCGGTCTGCGCCGCGTCGGCGATGTCGCTGGCCTCGACGTGCCCGGTACGCCCGGTCTTGGGGCTGAGCAGCCAGACGAGGCCGCCCTCCACCAGGTACTCCTGGGCGTCGACGAGGGCGTCGGTGAGATCGCCGTCCTCGCTGTCCTCGCGGAACCACATCAGCACGGCGTCGGCGACGTCGTCGTAGTCCTCATCGACGAGTTCGGTGCCGGTGAGGTCCTCGACGGCCTCACGCAGTTCCTGGTCGACGTCGTCGTCGTAGCCGAGCTCCTGGACCACCTGTCCGGGCTGGAAACCCAACCGATTTGCCGGGTTGGACCTGTCCTCCGCGGGGTCCGCGGTCGCGCTCACGGGAATTGCCTCCTATATCCGACCCTGACTCCTGAAGCCAGGGCTGTGGCCGTAGTCCACACGGGCGGGGCGCTCAGCGCAAGTACCCGATCCCCTATCCCGTTCAAACGACGCTGTGTCACAACGCGACACGCCGTCGAGCGTGACACACATCACGCCCATTTGCCCCAGTATCAACTGGTGCGGGTGGTGCGCGCAGTGGATTGCCGACTCCCCTACCCGTCCCACCACCCCCTCACTCCTCGTGAGCGCGGCTATCCGCTCGGCGATCAGGGCCTCCACCCGGAGGAGCCGCCGGTCAGCGAAGCGTACGGGAGCACGCGGGTTCCGGGCGTAGAGTTCTGGATTGGCCCTCCCCAAGCCCTCCCCACCACCACAACGTTGTGGCACGGTCGGGCCCCCTCGTCGTAGCTCGGACCCCAACCCCGGGCCCGAGCTGCAGGACGGGACCGGTTTCACCCAAAAGTGGAGCTTGTGCGTGGAAACGACACAGTGCACCACGCGGGCAGGAATTGGTTACCCATGGGTAGAGATGACGTTTCTCGACCTGCGGTCCACGATGGAGGCGGCGCGACACCACCTCTTAGTTAGACCGACAGTGAAGGAACAGCGTGGCTTCCGGATCCGATCGCAACCCGATCATCATTGGCGGCCTGCCCAGCCAGGTCCCGGACTTCGATCCCGAGGAGACCAGCGAGTGGCTGGAATCGCTCGACGCCGCCATCGACGAGCGGGGCCGTGAACGCGCCCGCTACCTGATGCTCCGGCTCATCGAGCGCGCCCGCGAGAAGCGCGTCGCCGTGCCCGAGATGCGCAGCACGGACTACATCAACACCATCGCGACCAAGAACGAGCCGTTCTTCCCCGGCAACGAGGAGATCGAGCGCAAGGTCCTCAACGCGACCCGCTGGAACGCGGCCGTGATGGTCTCCCGGGCGCAGCGCCCGGGCATCGGCGTGGGCGGGCACATCGCCACCTTCGCCTCCTCCGCGTCGCTCTACGACGTGGGCTTCAACTACTTCTTCCGGGGCAAGGACGCGGACGGGGAGTCCGGCGACCAGATCTTCTTCCAGGGTCACGCCTCCCCCGGCATCTACGCCCGCGCCTTCCTGCTGGACCGGCTGTCCGAGCAGCAGCTCGACGCCTTCCGCCAGGAGAAGTCGAAGGCCCCGTACGGTCTGTCGAGCTACCCGCACCCGCGCCTGATGCCGGACTTCTGGGAGTTCCCGACCGTCTCCATGGGCCTCGGCCCGCTGGGCGCGATCTACCAGGCGCGGATGAACCGCTACCTGCAGGACCGCGGCATCAAGGACACCTCCAGCTCGCACGTCTACGCCTTCCTCGGCGACGGCGAGATGGACGAGCCGGAGTCGCTGGGCCAGCTGTCCCTCGCCGCTCGCGAGAACCTGGACAACCTGACCTTCGTGGTCAACTGCAACCTGCAGCGACTCGACGGCCCGGTCCGCGGCAACGGCAAGATCATCCAGGAGCTGGAGTCGCAGTTCCGCGGCGCCGGCTGGAACGTCATCAAGCTGGTCTGGGACCGCAGCTGGGACCCGCTGCTGGCCCAGGACCGCGACGGCGTGCTGGTGAACAAGCTCAACACCACCCCGGACGGCCAGTTCCAGACGTACGCCACCGAGTCCGGCGCGTACATCCGGGAGAACTTCTTCGGCAGCGACCTGCGCCTGCGCAAGATGGTCGAGGACCTCACCGACCAGCAGATCCAGCACCTGGGTCGCGGCGGCCACGACCACGCCAAGGTCTACGCGGCGTTCAAGGCGGCCCGCGAGCACGTCGGGCAGCCGACCGTCATCCTGGCGCACACGGTCAAGGGCTGGACCCTCGGTCCCAACTTCGAGGGCCGCAACGCGACCCACCAGATGAAGAAGCTGACCACCGAGGACCTCAAGCGCTTCCGCGACCGGCTGCACCTGCCGATCACCGACAAGCAGCTGGACGAGGGCTACCCGCCGTACTACCACCCGGGCAAGGACTCGGAGGAGATCCAGTACATGCACGACCGCCGGCGCGAGCTCGGCGGCTACATGCCGACCCGCAAGGTGCGGCCGCGCAAGCTGGAGCTCCCGGGCGACGACGCCTACAAGGTCCTCAAGAAGGGCTCCGGCCAGCAGGAGATCGCCACCACCATGGCGTTCGTCCGGCTGCTCAAGGACCTGATGCGGGACAAGGAGATCGGCAAGCGCTTCGTGCCGATCGCCCCCGACGAGTACCGCACCTTCGGCATGGACTCGCTGTTCCCCTCGGCGAAGATCTACAACCCGCAGGGCCAGCTGTACGAGTCGGTGGACCGCGAACTGCTGCTCGCCTACAAGGAGTCGCCGACCGGCCAGATGCTGCACGACGGCATCTCCGAGGCCGGCTGCACCGCCTCGCTGATCGCCGCCGGGTCGTCGTACTCGACCCACGGCGAGCCGCTGATCCCGGTCTACGTCTTCTACTCGATGTTCGGGTTCCAGCGCACGGGCGACCAGTTCTGGCAGATGGCCGACCAGCTGGCGCGCGGCTTCGTCCTCGGCGCCACCGCGGGCCGCACCACCCTCACGGGTGAGGGCCTGCAGCACGCCGACGGCCACAGCCACCTGCTCGCCTCGACCAACCCGGCCGTCGTCGCGTACGACCCGGCGTACGGCTTCGAGATCGCGCACATCGTGCAGGACGGTCTGCGCCGGATGTACGGCTCCAGCGCCGAGTTCCCGCACGGCGAGGACGTCTTCTACTACATGACGGTCTACAACGAGCCGATGCGGATGCCGGCCGAGCCCGAGAACGTGGACGTCGAGGGCATCCTCAAGGGCCTGCACAAGTACGCCCCCGGGACCAGCGGCCACATCCCCGCGCAGATCCTCGCCTCGGGCGTGGCTGTGCCGTGGGCGCTGGAGGCGCAGCGCATCCTCGCCGAGGAATGGAACGTCCGGGCGGACGTCTGGTCGGCGACCTCCTGGACCGAACTGCGCCGCGACGCGATCGCCGTGGAGGAGTTCAACCTGCTGCACCCGGACGAGGAGCAGCGCGTCCCCTACGTCACCACCAAGCTGTCCGGCTCCGAGGGCCCGTTCGTGGCCGTCTCGGACTGGATGCGCGCGGTGCCGGACCAGATCTCGCGCTGGGTGCCGGGCCAGTGGCAGTCGCTGGGCGCGGACGGCTTCGGCTTCGCCGACACCCGTGGCGCGGCCCGTCGCTTCTTCCACATCGACGCGCAGTCGGTGGTCCTCGGCGTGCTCACCGAGCTCGCCAAGCAGGGCAAGGTGGACCGTACGGCGCTGAAGGCGGCCATCGACCGCTACCGGCTGCTGGACGTCTCCGCCGCGCACCCGGGCGCGGCCGGCGGCGACGCCTGAGCCCGGTCCGGAAACTGATGCGGCATCGGATTCCGGCTCCGATGCCGGCAGCTGATCCCCCGTAGCACCTGAACGAGCCTCGCCCGGCGGCAGTCCCTGTCGCCGGGCGAGGCTCTTCGTTTCGCCACCACCTCCGCGATCTCCGGCGGTACGGCCTTCTCGGTGACCTGGAAGCACTCCTGACCGGGACTTAGACCGGTCGGTCTTAGACCGACCCCTGACCTCGGCTCCGGGAGCCGACTGCCTATGCTGTGGCCGAGTTCCGTCGGCACTGGGCAGACGGGTGCCGAGAGGAAAAGCGCATGGACAGCCAGATCGTGCACAAGGCCGCGTTCCTGCTCCACGAGTGCCACGAGCCGGAGCAGGTCGTGGTGGAGCGTCTCAAGGACTACTTCCCCGAGCTGACCCTCGTGGAGCGCGAGCGCTACGTGTCCGAGGCCTGGGACCAGGTCCACGGCAAGCAGGCCGAGGACGCCCAGGTCTGACAGCCTGGTCCGACCCGTCGCACCGACCTCCGGGGCGGTACCCGCTACCGGGGTACCGCCCCGAGCCGGCTCCGCGGCGCGACGGTGAAACCGTGTGAAGCCGCCGTGAAAATCTGCTCCATTTGGGGCCTCATGTGACGGTTGTCGCAGTTTGCTACTCAGGCGTACGCCGTACGCACCCCCGTGGAGCGCTTACGCTGGCGCAGAACTCCCTTCAGCTCAGTTCAGCAAGACCTCCGGGCCCGGCCCGTCAGATGGTCGCCGGAACCCTAGGAGACACACGCGTATGCGGTTCAGGCGAACGCTGATAGCGGCCATGGTCTCCTTCACCGTCCTCGCGGGGACCGGGGCCGCAGCAGCGGGAGCGGCGGTGTCGGACGAGCAGATCGCGATCACCACGCCGCCGGCCGGAAGCAAGGCGTGGGTCCACGATCAGTGGCTCGGTCATGACATGCCGAACCCGGCGAAGGCCACCGCCGCCGAGGCCGCGGACTTCTTCGGCTCGCTCAGCCAGGCCCAGCAGCAGCGCCTCGTCCGGGACTACCCGCTGGTCGTCGGCAACTTCGACGGCGCGCCGCTGGCCTTGCGCTACCAGGCGAACGCGCTGGCGATGGAGCAGGAGCTGAGCCGGCAGAAGGACCGGGCCGCCAACTCCGCCCTCGCGGTCACCGACCGCTCGGCGGCGGCGACGCGCGTCGCGATGCTGCAGAAGCTGCTTGTCCCGGGCCGCCAGATCCTGGCCTTCGACCCGCGTGGACGCGGTCTCGTCGCCGAGGTGTACGGCGACCTCGCCACGGCGCAGCGGGTGTCGGTGCTGGTCCCCGGTTCCGACATGGACCTGGCGCACTTCGACCGCAGCGATCCCTCGCTGACCGGCACGGCGGGGGCGGCCCAGGCGCTGAAGGGCGCGGCCGGCGTCGCCCAGTCGCTGCACGCCGAGGAGTCCCGGGTGTCCCCCGGCACCAGCACGGCGGTCATAGCGTGGTCCGGCTACGTGACCCCGGTGGGCCTGGGCGCGGACGCCGCGACCGCTCGCCTCGCCGAGGCCGCCGCACCCCGGCTAGAGAGCCTCCTGGCCGGCCTGAATCTCACCTCCCATCCGGTGGCCGCGCCGACACTGCTGTGCCACTCCTACGGCTCGGTGGTCTGCGGGATCGCCGCACCGCACATCCACTCGACCGAGGGCGTCACCGACATGGTGGTCTTCGGCAGCCCGGGCATGGACGTCCAGAACGCCGCCGCGCTCGGCGACGGCGTCCGCGTCTGGGCTGCCGCGCGCAACCCCGGCGACTGGATCGGCAACGTGCCCTACCTGGAGATCGGCGGCCTCGGCCACGGCGCTGATCCGACCAGCCCGGACTTCGGCTCCCACGTCATCGCCTCCACCGGCGCGAACGGCCACAACGGCTACCTCGCGGACGGCACCACCAGCCTCCGCAACTTCGCCGACATCGCCCTCGGCCGGTACGCCGACGTCGTCTGTTCCAACAACAACGGCGCCTGCGTCTCCGGGCTCTGAGCTCCTGAGCCCTGCGGCCCCGGAGCTCTGCGCTCCCGGCGCGGTTACTCGCGCGCGGCCGAGGTGGAGCTCATGTCCGGGTAGCGGTCGCCGGAGACCTGCGCGGCGATGGGCTCCAGCGCGGTCAGTTCCGTGGCATCCAGGTGCAGGGCCGTGGCGGCGGTGTTCTCCTCCAGGCGCGAGCGCTTGCGGGTGCCCGGGATCGGGACGACCGTCAGGCCGTGCACCTCGGCACGCTGCTGCACCCAGGCGAGGGCGACCTGAGCCGGGGTGAGGCCGCGGGCTGCGGCGATCTTCTGGATCGGGGTGAGCAGCGCCGCGTTGCGTGCGGCGTTGTCGCCGGTGAAGCGCGGCTGGTACTGGCGGAAGTCTCCCGCGCCCAGCTCGCCCGCGTCGGCGAAGGCGCCGGTGAGGAACCCGCGGCCGAGCGGTGAGTAGGGGACGAAGGCCACGCCGAGGTCCGCGGCTGCCCGCACCGCGCTGTGCTCCACGTCGCGGGAGAACAGCGACCACTCCGACTGGAGCGCGGTGATCGGGTGCACCTCGTGGGCCTCCCGCAGCTCCGCGCCGGTCACCTCGGAGAGGCCCAGGTACTTGACCTTGCCCGCCTGGACCAGCTCCGCCATGGCGCCGACGGACTCCGCCAGCGGCACCTCCGGGTTGCGGCGGTGCATGTAGTACAGGTCGATGACGTCCACGCCCAGGCGGCTCAGGCTGGCGTCAACGGCCTGCCGGATATAGGCGGCGTCGTTGCGGACGGCCCGGTAGGTGGGGTCGTCGGCGCGGCGCTCGATGGCGAACTTGGTGGCGAGGACGACCTGGTCCCGGTTGGCCCGGACGAAGGGGCCGATCAGCTTCTCGTTCTCGCCGTTGCCGTAGATGTCGGCGGTGTCGAACAGGGTGACGCCCAGTTCCAGGGCCCGGTCCAGGGTGGCCAGCGCCTCCGCGGTATCGGTCTCACCGTAGAACTCGCTCATGCCCATGCAGCCGAGGCCCTGGACTCCGACGACGGGGCCGTGCGAACCGAGGGGGGTGGTCGGGATGACGTTGCTGCTCATGCGTGCTGCTTCCTCTCCGCATAGAAGTCGATCTTGTAGTCGATGATCAGAAGGGTGGCCTGCAGATCGGTGATCCGCTGCCGCACCTCGTCCCGGTGCCGCTCCAGCAGCTCCTGGCGGGCGGCGGCCGTGTGCTCGCCCTCCCGCCGCAGCTCCGCGTACCGGACCATGTCGGCGACGGACATCGCGGTGAGCCGCAGTTTCCCGAGGAACTCCAGCCAGGCCAGGTCGCGGTCGCTGAAGCGGCGCTGGCCGGAGTGCGAGCGGGCGGGACGCTCCAGCAGCCCGATCCGCTCGTACCAGCGCAGGGTGTGCGCGGTCAGCCCGGTTCGGGCCACGACCTCGCCGATGGTGTAGCGCGGGGTCTCGTCGGGCTGGTCCGGCAGACCCTGCTCGGGCTGCTCGAACTGCTCGGCCGCTGTCGCGAGTGACATCCGCTGCTCCCTTCCGTACGTCTGCCAACGAACCTACAGACTTAGAGTGCACTCCAAGCAACAGCCCTTCGACGGTCCTCGCTAGTCTGGGCGCCATGGACAGCCTGCGGATGATCGACAAGTGGCCCGTGCCGACAGCGGCAGCGGTGGTGGTACGGCGCGACGGCACCCTCGCCGGGTCGCACGGCCCACAGCAGCACTCCTTCCCACTGGCCTCCGTCACCAAGCCGCTCAGCGCGTACGCCGTGCTGGTCGCCGTGGAGGAGGGCGCGCTCGAACTGGACGACCCGGCCGGGCCCGAGGGCTCGACGGTTCGCCACCTGCTCGCCCACACCTCCGGTCTGGCCTTCGACGAGCACCGGCAGATGGCCGCCCCGGGTACCCGCAGGCTCTACTCCAACGCCGGCTTCGACGTGCTCGCCGAGACCGTCGAGAAGGCCACCGGCATCCCCTTCCCGCAGTACGCGGCCGAAGCAGTGTTCCGGCCGCTGGGCATGGCCGACACCAGGCTCGACCCGGCGTCCAAGAGCCCGGCCGGGGCGGGCGGCGTCTCCACCACCGCCGACCTGGCCCGTTTCGCCGCGGAGCTGCAGGCACCGCGGGTGCTGCACGCGTCCACCCTCGCCGAGGCGACGACCGTCGCCTTCCCCGGTCTCGACGGCGTGCTGCCGGGCTTCGGGCACCAGCGCCCGAACGACTGGGGCCTCGGCTTCGACCTGCGCGACCACAAGGCCCCGCACTGGACCGGCCGCACCAGCTCCCCCGCGACCTTCGGCCACTTCGGCCAGACCGGCACCTTCCTCTGGGTCGACCCGGTGGCGGGCGCGGCCTGCGTCGCTCTCACCGACCGCGCCTTCGGCACCTGGGCGGTGGAGCTGTGGCCCGTCCTCACCGACGCCGTCCTCGCGGAGCTGGCCCTGGACCACTGAGCAGCGAGCGCTGAGCCGGCAGCACTGAGCCGACAGCGCCGACCCGGCACCGCTGACGCGCCGTCAGCCGTAGCGCACCGGCGAGTGCATCTCCCACAGCAAAGCCTCGACCCCCTCGGGACCCGCGACCGGATCGACCAGCTCCACCGCCCCGCTCAACCGGACGCTGTCACCGGCTCCCAGCTCGCGCCCGACGCCCCGCGGCCCGGCCGCCGTCCGGTAGCCGAACCCGCCGCCCGCCACATGCAGATACCGGTACGGCGCGGCGGGAAGCGGCGGCAGCGGTGCGTAGGGGTCGAGTCGCAGCAGGTGCAGAGCCGCGTCGGCCCGGCGCAGGTCCGCACCCCCGGCGAGCCGGGTCAGCCCGGTCTCGACGGGCACCTCCCGGAGCCCGTATCCGGGCTCCACCCCGAACTGGTCCGGCTGCAGCCAGAACTGTACGAAGCGCACCGGGCCGTCCGCACCGCCGACGTTGCTCTCCCGGTGCGTCACGCCGCCGCCCGCGCTCAGGTACTGCAGCCGGCCGGGCCGGACGACGGCCGCGTGCCCGTGGTCGTCCCGGTGGGCCAGCGCGCCCTCGACGACCCAGGTCAGGATCTCGGTGTCCCGATGCCGGTGCGGCGCGAACCCCGCACCCGGTGCGAGGGTCTCCTCGTTGCACGCCAGCAGCGCCCCGAAGTGCGTGTTCGTCGGGTCGTAGTGACCCGAGAACGAGAACGCGTGCCGCGTCTCCACACCGGGTTCGGGCGCGGATCGGTACCGCTGGCCGGCGCGGTGCACCGTCACGTCGGGGTCGGGCTGCTCGGACATGGCACGACGCTATCGCGCCCCCGCCAGGCGGGTGGCGGACCGCCTTGCGACCCCGCTGCGACCGCTCCTGTGACCGTTGCCACGCGACAGGAGGGCCCTGCTCGGCGCGCATCCGGCTCCAGGTAGGGCACGCTTGTGCTGTGCCAGCCGCCCCAGCCAAGAAGTCCGCGAAGCAGTCCGCCAAGAAGGCCGCCGCCAAGGCGGTGCCGCCGGCAGCAGCCGTGCCGCCCGCCGACAGTGGCGGCACCGGCGGCGAGGAAGAGCCCGTACGCCGCGGTTCGCCGCGCGGGACGGCGATAGAGCGCCGGGTCGCCGCCGAGCGGGCCGAGCGGCACGCCGCGACGCTGAAGCGGCTCGAGCGCGCCTCCGGGAAGCTGTCCACCGCGGCCATCGCCCGCATGGACGAGCAGCTGTCCTGGTACCGCAACATGCCGCCGGAGCACCGCTCCTGGATCGGCCTGGTCGCGCAGGCGGGTATCGCCGCGTTCACCGAGTGGTTCCGCCACCCGGAAGCCCCGCAGGCGATCACCACCGACGTGTTCGGCACCGCTCCACGCGAGCTGACCCGGGCGGTGACGCTGCGCCAGACCGTGGAGATGATCCGCACCACCATCGAGGTCGTCGAGGAGGCCATCGACGAGGTCGCCTCCCCCGGCGGCGAGGACGGGCTGCGCGAGGCCGTGCTCGTCTACGCCCGCGAGCTCGCCTTCGCCACCGCGCAGGTGTACGCGCAGGCGGCCGAGGCGCGCGGTGCGTGGGACGCCCGGCTGGAGGCCCTGGTCGTCAACTCGTTGCTGTCCGGTGACGCCGACGAGGGTGTGCTGTCGCGGGCGGCCGCACTCGGCTGGGGCTCCCCCGATCGAGTGATGGTGGTGATGGGCAGCGCGCCGTCGGGAGACAGCGAGCTGGTGGTCGAGGCGATCCGGCGGGCCGCCCGGCACGCCAAGCTGCACGTGCTGACCGGGGTGCTGGGGGCACGCCTGGTCGTCGTGGTGGGCGACGGCGGCAAGAACCCGGACCGGCTCTGGGACCCGGTCCCGGCAGCCCGCGCCCTGATCGGCCAGTTCGCCGCGGGTCCGGTCGTGATCGGTCCGACCGTGGGCGACCTGCTCTCGGCGACGCAGTCCGCACAGGCCGCCGCCGCCGGGCTGCGCGCGTGCGCGGCCTGGCCCGACGCACCGCGCCCGGTCCTCGCGGACGACCTGCTGCCGGAGCGTGCCCTGGCCGGCGACCAGGCCGCACGCAGCCAGCTGGTGGAGGAGATCTACACGCCGCTGGACGAGGCGGGGTCGGCGCTGCTCGACACGCTGTCCGTCTACCTGGAGCAGGCGTCCTCGCTGGAGGGCGCGGCACGGATGCTCTTCGTCCACCCCAACACCGTGCGCTACCGCCTGAGGCGTGTGACTGATGTCACCGGGTATGCGCCCAGCGACGTCCGTTCCGCGTTCACGCTCCGCATCGCCCTGGCGCTGGGACGACTTCAAGCGGGGTGACCTGCGCAAATGTCCTACTGTAGGGAACCCACAACTGCGGGTGCGGTTCTTCGTCGCCGTCCCCACCCGCGTCCGGTGGGCTCGGCGAGAGAAGGTTGGTTTCGTGCTCGTACTCGTTGCTCCCGGACAGGGCGCCCAGACGCCAGGATTCCTCGCCCCGTGGCTTGAGGTCGACGGTGTGGCCGACAGGCTGCACTGGTGGTCCGCCGTGGCCGGGCTCGACCTGGTGCACTACGGCACCGAAGCGGACGCGGACGCGATCAAGGACACCGCCGTCGCCCAGCCGCTGCTGGTGGCCGCCGGCATGGCCGCCGCCGGAGCCCTGCACGCGCACCCCTCCCAGCAGCGCCACCGCGTCGGCGCGGTGGCCGGGCACAGCGTCGGCGAGATCACCGCCGCGGCGTTCGCCGGGGTGCTCCACCCCGAGCAGGCGATGGCGTTCGTCCGGCAGCGCGGCCTGGCCATGGCCGGTGCCGCGGCCGAGACCGCGACCGGGATGTGCGCCGTCCTCGGCGGCGACCCGGACGAGGTCGCGGCGAAGCTCGCCGAGTACGGGCTGACGGCTGCGAACAACAACGGCGGCGGCCAGATCGTCGCCGCGGGCACGCTGGAGCAGTTGGAAGCGTTCCGGGCCGACGGTCCGGCCAAGGCCCGGCTGATCCCGCTCTCCGTCGCGGGCGCCTTCCACACCCGGCACATGGCCCCTGGCGTGGAGCGCCTCGCTCGGATCGCCCCCGGCATCTCCGTGTGCGACCCGCAGATCGCCTACGTCTCCAACGCCGACGGGAAGACCCTGGACGGCGGCGCCGAAGTGCTTTCCCGCCTGGTGTCGCAGGTCTCCAACCCGGTTCGTTGGGACCTCTGCATGGAGGCGCTGGAGCGCCTCGGCGCGACCTGCGTGATCGAGGTCCCACCTGCTGGGACGCTGACCAACCTGGTTAAGCGCAACCTCAAGGGGGTGGCTACGCTCGCCCTGAAGACTCCGGACGACCTCGACAGGGCCCGCGAGTTGATCGCCGAGCACGCCGCACCCGAGGGGGACGACGCATGACCGTACAGATCAAGCCGAGCACCGGCGCCGCGTACGCGCGGATCATGGGCGTGGGCGGCTATCGTCCGGTCCGGGTGATCCCCAACGCCGAGGTGCTGAACTGGATCGACTCCTCCGACGAGTGGATCAGGACCCGCAGCGGCATCACCGAGCGCCGCTGGGCCGGGCCCGAGGAGACCGTCGCGGAGATGTCCGTGCAGGCCGCCAGCAAGGCCATCGCCCAGGCCGGCATCGCGCCCGACCAGGTCGGCGCCGTGGTCGTGGCGACCGTGTCGCACCTCAAGCAGACCCCCGCCATCGCCACCGAGATCGCCGAGCGCCTCGGTTGCGGCACCGCGCCCGCCTTCGACATCTCGGCCGCCTGCGCCGGCTTCGGCTACGGCCTCAGCCTGGCCGACGGCATGGTGCGCAGCGGCAGCGCCGAGTACGTCGTGGTGATCGGCGTCGAGCGGCTGTCCGACCTCACCGATGTGACGGACCGTTCGACGGCGTTCATCTTCGGCGACGGCGCGGGCGCGGCCGTGGTCGGCCCCTCCGAGACCCCCGGCATCGGCAAGATCATCTGGGGCTCGGACGGTTCGCAGAAGGACGTCATCAGCCAGACCCAGGCGTGGGACACCGCCTTCGCCAAGCCGGACGCCGTCAACGGCACCGGTGACGAGGTGAAGTGGCCCGCGCTGCGAATGGAAGGTCAGGCGGTCTTCCGCTGGGCGGTCTGGGACATGGCGAAGGCCGCGCAGCGGGCCCTGGACGCCGCCGGCATCACCGCCGACCAACTCGGCGCGTTCATCCCGCACCAGGCCAACATGCGGATCATCGATGCCATGATCAAGGCACTGAAGCTTCCCGAGAGCGTTCCGGTCGCCCGCGACATCGCGGAGACCGGCAACACCTCGGCTGCCTCCATCCCGCTGGCCATGGAGCGGATGCTCCAGACCGGTGAGGCGAAGAGCGGCGACCTGGCCCTGATCATCGGGTTCGGGGCGGGTCTCGTGTATGCCGCAGCAGTCGTTACTCTCCCGTAGTAGTCCCTCACCAGAGACGACCGAGGACCGCATCCCGGCGGGCTTCGGACAGAGCACCACACGAACACAACACGAACGGAGTGCCGAAATGGCCACCCAGGACAAGGCCGAGGTCCTTAGCGGACTCGCTGAGATCGTCAACGAGATCGCCGGTATCCCCGCCGAGGACGTCGAGCTGGACAAGTCGTTCACCGACGACCTGGACGTCGACTCGCTGTCCATGGTCGAGGTCGTCGTCGCCGCCGAGGAGCGCTTCAGCGTCAAGATCCCGGACGACGAGGTCAAGAACCTGAAGACCGTCGGCGACGCCGTCGACTTCATCATCGCCAACAGCTGATCAGCACCCACAGCTGAGCCCAGTCGCTCAGTCGGGGTCGTCCCCCGGCCCGTGCCGGGGGGCGGCCCACCGCACCAGCCAGCCACCCAGATCAAGTAGACGTAGACGTGGGAGACATTGCAGTGACCAACGACAACCGCACCGTGGTCGTCACAGGGATCGGCGCTTTCACGCCGCTCGGCGGCGACGCCGCGTCCACCTGGGAGGGCCTGGTCAACGGGCGTTCCGGAGTCAGGCTCCTGACCGAGGAGTGGGCTGCGGACATCCCCGTCCGGATCGCCGCCCGCAGCGCGGTGGACCCGGGCGAGATCATCCCCAAGCACCAGGCCCGCAAGCTGGACCGTTCGGCGCAGTTCGCGCTGATCGCGGCCCGCGAGGCGTGGGCCGACGCAGGCTTCCCGGTCACCGCGACCGACCCCGCGTCGACGATCGACCCCGACCGCCTGGGCGCCGTCATCGCCTCCGGCATCGGCGGCGTGACCACCCTGCTCGACCAGTACGACGTGCTGAAGGAGAAGGGCGTCCGCAGCGTCTCCCCGCACACTGTGCCGATGCTGATGCCGAACAGCCCGGCCGCCAATGTCGGCCTGGAGATCGGCGCCCGCGCCGGCGTGCACACTCCGGTCAGCGCCTGCGCCTCGGGCGCCGAGGCCATCGGCTACGCCATCGAGATGATCCGCACCGGCCGGGCCGACGTCGTGGTCGCCGGCGGCACCGAGGCGGCCATCCACCCGCTGCCCATCGTCGCCTTCTCCAACATGATGGCGATGTCCAAGAACAACGAGCACCCCGAGGCGGCCTCGCGCCCCTACGACAAGGCCCGTGACGGCTTTGTCCTCGGCGAGGGCGCGGGCGTGATCGTGCTGGAGTCCGCCGAGCACGCCGCCGCGCGCGGCGCCCGGGTGTACTGCGAGGCCGTCGGCCAGGGACTGTCCTCGGACGCCCACCACATCGCGCAGCCGGAGCCGACCGGCGCGGGCATCGCCCGTGCGCTCGCGCACCTCTTCGAGTCGACCGGCCTGGACAAGGCGGAGGTCGTGCACCTCAACGCGCACGCCACCTCCACCCCGCAGGGCGACGTCGCCGAAATCAAGGCACTGCGCAAGCAGCTCGGTGACCATGTCGACCACATCGCGGTCTCCGCGACCAAGTCCATGACCGGTCACCTGCTCGGCGGCGCGGGCGGCATCGAGACCGTCGCCACCGTCCTCGCCCTGCACCACCGGACCGCGCCGCCCACGATCAACGTGGACGACCTGGACCCGGAGGCCGACGCCGACATCGTCACCGGCGAGGCCCGCAAGCTGCCCGAGGGCCCGATCGCGGCCCTGAACAACTCCTTCGGCTTCGGCGGCCACAACGTGGTGCTGGCCTTCCGCCGCGACTGACCTGCGGTCGGCGCAGCAACGAACAGCGGGGCCCGGCGGATACCTCCGCCAGGCCCCGCTGTTCGTTGTGGTGAGGGATCGTCAGCCGTTGATGAACGACTTCAGGTACGCCTCGGTGGGCGAGCCGACGCCGGTGGCGTTGTCGTAGCCCTTGGTCGCGGTCAGGCCGTAGTCCTGGCCGAAGGCGATCAGGCGGACCCGGAGGCTGCCCGCGATGATGCCGAAGTCGGCGACCGCGTTCAGCGGCGGCTGACCCTTGACGGACGCCTGGTTGACGACGTCACGGAACGACTTGCTGCCGGCGCGCTCGTAGATCGCCGGGTTGGCGAAGCCGATCGGACGGCCGTGCCGGGCCTGGATGGCGTCGGCCTGCATGGCGGAGAACTCCGGCGCCGAGACGCTGGTGCCGCCGTAGCCGCCCTCGCTGTAGGGGCTGCCGTCGGACATGCCGACCAGGACCGAGGTGTAGAGGTCGCCGTTCATGGCGACGTCCGGGGTGACCCGCTGCGCGGTCTTGCTGGGAGCACCGGTCATCAGGGTGTGCGACAGCGCGCTGGGCACGACCGTGCCCTGGTACCACGGCTGGGCGAAGTCCTCGCTGGTGCCGCCACCGCCGCCGAAGTAGAAGTGACCCGGCAGGGGAGTCCAGCCCTTCTGGTCCGGCGTCAGCGAGGAACGCAGGGTGCCCATGTCGGTCTCGAAGCCGTAGTCACCCTTCTTGTCCTTGGTGCCGAGCGCGGTGCCGCCGACGTCGGTGACCCACGGGTCGGAACCGGGGAATCCGTCCTGCGCCCGAGTGGTGGTGGAGTCGCAGTTGACGCCGGTCGCCGCCGCACCGGGCGAGTTGTCGCCGCAGTCGCCCGAGGAGAAGTCGAACCCGATGCCCTCGATCGCACCCTGCTGGAAGATCTGCTCGTACGCCGCGATCAGCGCCGGGGGCTCGTCACCGTTGGTGGTGTGCATCAGGCCGTCCCAGGAGTTGGAGACGACGTCCGCGAGGTGCTGGTCCACGATGTTGGCCAGGGCGGCCGACAGGTCGTTGTCGTTGCAGGAGTTGGCGCCGACGTAGACGACGTTGGCGTCGGGGGCGAGCCCGTGCACCATCTCGACGTCCAGCGCCTCCTCACCCGCCCAGCCCGCGGGACCGCCGCAGGCGGCCTGGCTGTTCCACTGGGCCGGGGTCACCAGTTCGGTGTACTGGCCCTTGCGGAAGGCCTTGTCACCGTGGTTCGTCGAGAACTGGTTGGCGTCGGCCTGCATGGTGGTGGAGCCGTAGGCGTCGACGATCGCGACCGTCACACCCTTGCCGCTCAGGCCGGAGGCGGTGATGCCGTAGGCCTGGCGCAGCTGCGAGGGCTGGAAGGAGCACTCGTCGAAGGTGGTCTTGTCGGTGTACCCGCGAGGGGCGCCGGTGACCTTCTTCTGGCCCCAGTAGTCGGAGCAGGTCGCCACGGTCGGCAGGCCCTTGCCGGGCGTGACGCCGTCGCCCTTTGCGGCGGTGGTGACCGGGATCGACTGCGGCCTGACCGTGGGCGTGGTGGAGCTGAGGCCGGTGACGCCCAGGACCGCCGAGGCGACGGAGGCCGGGATGACCACGTTGCCGGCCGGAGCGTGGGCGCTCTTGCCCTTCACCTTGTACGTGTGCAGCGCGGCGCCGAAGGCCCGCTTGATCGCCGCGGCGTCGCCGCTGACGGTGATCGCGTGCTCGCTGGTGCTGCCGACGGTGAGGCCGGCGCCGGTGAGCCAGGCCCGCACGGCCTGGATCTGCGCCGGGGTTGCCAGGAACCGGGCCTTGGCCTGGGCGGCCGTCAGGAACTTGCCGTACGCGGCGTTGCCGGGGGTGGCCACCGCCTTGGCGTAGGCGGCGAGTGCGGCCGGGTTCTGGCCGCTGAGGTAGACCGTCGCAGTGGTGACCGTGCTTGCGGCGACCGCGCCCTGGTCGGCTGACGCCGTGGCCCAGGCGGGACGGGCGTCGGTAAGGATCTTGGCCTGGGGTGCGACCGGGGCGGCCTGGGACGGCGCGGCGAGTGCCAGCGTGCCGGAGGCCAGCGCGAGCGAGGCGAGGGTAGCGGTTGCTATCCGGGCACGCCGTCCGTGTGAGGACTGGTTAGCGGTAATGACGACTCCAGGAGTGATGGTCCGTCAGGACTGGGGGCGTCGTTCGACCCGCGTGAACGCTCGTTCGGATCGCCCCCCAGTGATGTGTACACGGGGTAAGAATTGCGGCGCAAGAGTTTGGAGTGAACTGATTGCGCACCTGTCACCACTGCCAGTGGATGCAACACGGGATTTACCCTGGCGTGATCTGATCGTCCGACAGATCGGCCTCCTATGCCGATAATCGGATAATTGCGGGTCAGTGGAGGTGTGGGCGACTCGAAAGGGGTGCCCGTCGGGGCCGGCGGCGGTTCCCATGATGTGGATATACCCGGACATCTGACCCGCACTGCGATCCCGTGGATCGCGGCCCCCGCGCACGGCGCGAAACAGTGTGAAAGCGCCCCGACCCGGACGGATTCGGACGGCTGGTGACGGCTTCCGACGGCTGCAGCGACCGGAGCGAGCTTCGGACGGCCCTCGGACGACCCTCAGACGACCTGGTGCAGCCAGCGCACGGGGGCTCCTTCACCCGCGTGACGGAAGGGTTCGAGCTCGTCGTCCCAGGGCTTGCCCAGTAGTCGGGAGACCTCGGCCTCCAGATCGCCCTCGCCCATCCGGGCGCGCAGCAGCGCGGCGCGAAGCCGGTCCTCGGGGATCAGGATGTCCCCGTGCATTCCGGTCATGGCATGGAAGATGCCCAGGTCAGGTGTACTGCTGTAGCGCTCGCCCTCGACGCCCGCGCAGGGCTCGGCGGTCACCTCGAAGCGCAGCAGCTGCCAGCCGCGCAGCGCGGAGGCAAGGCGGGAGGCGGTACCGGGCTCCCCCTGCCAGGAGAACTCGGCACGCCAGGTGCCGGGCGAGACGGGCTGGCGGATCCAGTCGAGGCTGACCCGCACGCCGAGCACGCCGGCCGCGGCCCACTCCACATGCGGGCAGAGCGCGCGCGGCGCGGAGTGCAGGTAGAGAACTCCACGAGTCGTCACCAGGACCTCCAGTGTGGTGCGAGGGGCGCCTTCCCCAGCGGCCTCGTTGCCACGTCTGCATGCTCCTGATGTCAGCACGTCACAGCGGAATGACTACCCGACATGACTTTCTGTAAACACTACGCAGCCAAAAGACTAAACAAAACGGACAGAAACTCACTCACCGTGGCCGGAGTCAGCCCGACTTGAGTCAATCCGACGAGAGTTGACGCACGCATCGGAAAGCTGAGGAAACGGTACCGCGCGCCAGCCCCCCGTGGGTGACGGTCCCTCGGAACCACCCGAAAGCACGCGCATCCCACCCCTGACGAGTGGAATGCGCGTGCTCATCGGTCGATCAGTTCATCGCTCTAACCGATCGTCAACACCGTGACGGAGTAGGCGGGGAAGGTCCGCGTGAAGGTCGCCGCCAGACCGGTGACCGGACTGGTGACCGGCACGACGTTGGCCGGATCGCTGATGGTGTTGGTATCGGTCGGATGGGCCGAACTGAGCACCGTCTGCGTCCCGCTGGAGCGAACCGTCCCGGCGCCGGACAGGTTCACCGTGACCGGTTGCGCGCTGCCGCCCGGGTTGACCACGGTGACGTAGATCCGCCCGTTGGCCGAGTTCCTGGTGACCACGGTGTTGAGACCGCCGACTCCCGCGTAGGAGGCCGTGAGCACCTGGTCTCCGTGCTGCTGGGCCAGCATCGACTGCGCGTAGTAACTCGGCGAGCCGTAGCTGGTCAGGGCGTCGAAGCCGATCAGGTTGGTGTTCCACTGCACGCTGTTGACGTTGGCGAGCAGCGGCGCGTACGCCTCCTGGGTGATCACGTCGGAGTTGCGTTCCAGGCCGGTGAGCCAGGAGGCGTCGCCGAGGGCGGCGTTGAGGTCGGGCGTCGGCCGGCCCTCCTGCGAGGCCCACTCCCCCACCATGATCTTCGGACCGCTGCGGGAGGCCGAGTCGAACAGGTTGGCGTGCGCGTTCATCCAGGCCGGGGACTGGTAGTAGTGCTGGTCCACCACGTCGGGGGTGCGGGCGGTGACGCCGGTGGTGGCGATCACCTTGATCGATGGGTACGCCTTCTTGATCGCGTCGTAGAACTGGGCGAAGCGCCCGTTGTTGCCGTCGTAGCTGCCGGAGCCGTCGAAGAAGTCCTCGTTGCCGACCTCCACGTAGCCGACCGTGAACGGCTTGGGATGCCCGTCGGCCGCACGCTTGGCGCCCCACACCGTGCTGGTCGATCCGGTGGCGTACTGGATCTCGTCCAGGGCGTCCTGGACGTAGGGGCCCAGCTGGTCGAGGGCGACATGACTGCCGTTCAGGTTGTAGCCCGCGTACACCGCGAGCAGCGGCTGGGCGCCCAGGCTCTCGGCCCACTCCAGGTACTCCAGCAGGCCCATGCCGTCGGTGGACCAGTAGCCCCAGGCGTCGTCCTGGTGGCCGGGACGGGTCCAGACCGGGCCGATGGTGGTCTTCCAGTCGAAACGGGTGGCCAGGGTGTTGCCCTCCAGGTAGTTCCCGCCGGGCTCGCGGATGAACGAGGGCTTGAGACCGGCCAGCTTGGTCATCAGGTCGGTGCGCAGCCCGTTCTTGACGTTCTTGTAGGTCGGCGGGAAGAGCGAGACGTTGTCCAGCCACAGGGTGGCCCCGCTGCCGGACTTCGCCGAGATGACGAAGCGGGCGGCGGCGGTGGTGGGGGCGCTGCTTCCGGTCCTGAGCGTGAGCGTGTGCTGCTTCCAGGCCGTCCCGAGGCCGGTGACCGTGCCCTTGGCGTAGACGGTGCCGTCGGCGCCCTCGACGTCGACCGTCAACGGGCCGGTGAAGCCCTTGGTCGCCTTGGCGAAGAAGCTCGCGGTGTAGCTGCGGTTCGCGCCGACCGGGATGCCCCAGAAGCCGGAGTTGGCGACCCCGGCCCGGCTGGACCTGGTGGCCGTGGTCAGGGACACCGCCAGCGAGCGGGTGAGTGCGGTGTTCAACGGGTTGGCGCTGTCGAGCGCGATGGCGGAGGCGCCCACCGGCGACCAGTCCACCGGGCTGCTCGCACTGGCCATCATCGAGCGGTTCTGGATCAGCTCGGGGTACAGGCCGCCCTCCCCCGAGTGGTTGATGTCCTCGGTCATGACGCCGAAGAAGGTGGAGGGGAGGGTGTGGGCGGGGGTGGCCGCGTCCACCGAGAGCACGCCGCCGGCCGTACCGACGACGCCCTGCACCTCGTCGGCGCTCAACGCGTGGTCAAACACCTGGACGTCGTCCACGCCGCCGCCGAAGAAGTCGGCGGGAGCGCTGTTGTAGCGGCCGCGGCCGATCGCCGTGTCACCGGTGGCCTGCCAGTTGCCGGTGTAGGGCGCGGAGCCCTGGAGCACCCCGTTGACGTACAGCGACAGCCTGCCTGCGGCGACGTCGTCCACGCCGACCAGGTGGTACCACTGCCCGGCGGTGGGCGCGGCCGTCGCCGGGACGGTGGAGACCGCCGCCGCGACGGAGTCGGCGGCCAGCCTGGTGAAGGCGAACCTGCCGGTGTCCCCGCGCAGTTGCAGGTAGTAGCCGCTGACGTTGGCGCCGTCGACGCTGACCGCGGTCTGGAAGCCGCTGACCGCCGTCGGCTTCACCCAGGCGGCGACGGAGAAGGAGTGGCTGGTGTCGACGACCGGGCCGGTGGCGAGGGCGGTGCCGTTCGCGGTGCCGTCCAGGGTCAGCGCGTGCGCGCCGATCCGGCCGGGGGTGGCCCAGGTCGCGCCGCTGCCGAGGGCGGCGGTGTGGCCGTTGCCGGTGGCGTCGGCGGCCGTGGCGCCGCTGCCCTCGTCCAGGGCCCAGTGGGCGGAGGTGTTGATCGCCTGGGCCTGAGCACCTGTCAGTGCCCCCTGGTAGACCTGGACATCGTCGACGGACCCGTTGACGAAGTCCACCGGGTTGCCGCCGAACAACCCGCGGCCGATCAGGGTGTGCCCGGTGGCCTTCCAGCCGCCGCCGGTGTACGCGGCGTCGGTCTGCGGCTGGCCGTCGACGTAGAGGTGCAGCTTGCCGGTGCTCTCGTCGTCCACGCCGACAAGGTGGTACCAGGTGCCGGTGACGGGCGCGGCGCCGGCGGTGGCGATCGCCGAGGTGGCCGCGCCGGTGCTGTCCGAGGAGAGCCGGGTGAAGGCGAACTCGCCGGTGTCTCCGCGTAGTTGCAGGAAGAATCCACTGACGTTGGCACCGTCGATGCTGACCGCGGTCTGGTATCCCGAGGTGGAGTTGAGTTTCACCCAGGCCGAGACGCTGAAGCTCTGCGAGGTGTCCACGACTGGCCCGGGGACGTCGACGTTGCCGCTCGACGTGCCGTTCAGGGTGAGCGCGTGGGCGCCCACCTGGCCGGCGGTCCAGCTCGCTCCCGCGCCGACGGTGCCGGTGTGCCCGATGCCCGACGAGTCGGCCGCGCTGCTGCCGCTGCCCTCGTCGAGAGCCCAGTGACCGGCCAGGGTCGGCGCGGCGGCGGCCGGTGTCGCGGTGGCCAGGGTGGTGAGGCCACCGGCGAGCAGGGCCGCCGAGGCGGCGAGGGCGGCGGAGAGCCGCCGGCCCCGGCTCCAGAATGATCTATACATGACACCTCTCAGCTGACGTTGTGTCCCGAACAGTCACGGTGCTGTGGTGCTGGTGCTGTGGCGCTGTGCTGGGGCGCAGCTGTTGTGCGTCGTGCTGATGTCGTCCGCCGCGCCGCCTGGGAGGGTGCTGAAGATCCAGGCCGGATCGGGGAGCGGCGCAGGGCGACGCGAGCCCGGCCTGGATCTTCAGGACCC
The DNA here is from genome assembly GCF_041262165.1 of Streptacidiphilus sp. MAP12-16. Taxonomy (NCBI): domain Bacteria; kingdom Bacillati; phylum Actinomycetota; class Actinomycetes; order Kitasatosporales; family Streptomycetaceae; genus Streptacidiphilus; species Streptacidiphilus sp. MAP12-16. The sequence continues at coordinate 104,086 of NZ_JBGCBY010000011.1, read as the reverse complement.
TCCCAGGGGGAGTCGTCGCCGGGCAGGCGCGGTCAGGGCGGTGAGCCCTGCCCGGCGACGCGTCCCCCCTGGGTCACCTGCGGCGCGCGAGCCTCCGCGCCCGCAGGCGGTCTGCGGTGATCGCGATGCCGAGCACCGCGCCCAGCACGATCTGGGTGTAGTCGGAGTTGATCTGAAGGGTGGTCAGTCCGTTGTTGATGAGCTCCAGCAGCACCGCGCCCGCGACGATGCCGAGGATCCGTCCCTGCCCGCCCATCAGGCTCACCCCGCCGATGACGGCCGCGGCAATCGCCGACAGCTCCCAGCCGACGCCCACGCCGCTCGCGGAACCCACGCCCATCCGGCCGAGCACCAGGATCCCGCCGAGCCCGGAGAGCAGCGAACTGGTGACGTACATCGCCACCACCCGCCGGTTGCCCCGGATGCCGGCCAGCCGGGCCGCCTCGCTGTTGCCGCCCACCGCATACACCTGACGGCCCTGGTAGGTCCGTTCCAGGAAGAACCAGGCGCCGACCGCGACCACCGCGAACAGCACGAGCGGCACCGGTATCTGGGCGAGGTAGCTCTGCCCCAGGTCGCCGAAGAAGCCGGAGATCCCCGGGATCGACGTGCCGGAGGTGATGGCCAGCGTCACGCCCTGCGCGACCGTGTAGGTCACCAGAGTCGTCACGAAGGGCGGCATCTTCAGCCGGGTCACGGCCAGGCCGTGGATCAGGCCCACGGTGCCGGTGATCGCCAGCGTGAACAGGATCGCCACCCCGGCCGGCAGTCCGGCCTTGACGTTGAACCAGGACGCCAGGATCACGCTGGTGCCCAGCAGGGCGCCCACCGACAGGTCGATGCCGCCGGTCAGGATCACCAGTGACTCACCGATCGCGATCAGCCCGTACTGGGCCAGGTCGAAACCCATCCCCTGCAGGTTGACCGCACTGGCGAAGGTCGACTTGTCCAGCGCCAGAGCGACGAAGACCACCACGCAGGCCACGACCACGCCTACCTCGGGCGTCTCGACCAGTCGCCGCAGCAGGGTGGATCCCTGCCTACCGCTCTCTTGCTCCTCCGCCTTCGCCGGAACGGTGTCGGTGGTCATGCGATCGCCTCCTTCGGCGTTTCCGTCTGTGCTCGGTTCGGTGTCCCGACCTGTGTCCCGGCTGCGGCGGTCATGATCAGCTCCTTGCTGAACCGCTCCCTCGGGATGTCCGCGACCACCCGCCCGTGCGCCATCACCACGATCCGATGGCAGATCCACAGCAGCTCCTCCAGCTCCGAGGAGGCCGCGATCACCGCGAGACCCTCCTTCGCGGCCTCGTCGATCAGGCCGTAGATCTCCGCCTTCGCGCCCACGTCCACGCCGCGGGTCGGCTCGTCGAGCAGCAGCAGTCCCGGCTTGGTCGCCAGCCACCGGCCGAAGACGACCTTCTGCTGGTTGCCGCCGGACAGGTCGCCCACCGGCTGCTCGGGGGTGTGCAGCCGCACCCCCAGCTCCTTCACCAGCCGCCCCGCGTGCTCCCGGTCCGCCTTCGGGGTGAGCACGCCGCGGCGGCTGATCCGGCGCAGCGTGGCCAGCGTGATGTTCCAGCGCACCGATGCGCCCAGGATCAGCGACTGCTCCTTGCGGTCCTCGGGCACCAGCCCCACCCCGGCCTCCACCGCCTCGGCGGGATGGCGCGGGTGGAAGTCCGCACCCTGGTAGGTGACCGTGCCGCCGGTGCGGGGCTGGGCTCCCATGATGGTGTGCAGCAGGCGGCTGCGCCCCGAGCCCATCAGCCCGGCAACGCCGAGGATCTCCCCGGCCCGCACCTCCAGTTCCACCGGGCCCAGACCGTCCGCCGTCAGGCCGCTCACCCGGAGCACGACCTGCTGCTCCACCGACGGCGGCGGGCTGACGTCGGCACGGGCCAGCTCGCTGCCGACCATCTCCCGGATCAGCCGCTCCTCGCTGGCCTGCTCCGGCGTCAGGTCCGCGACCAGCCGGCCGCCGCGCAGCACGATCACCCGGTCGGCCAGCGACCGCACCTCGTCGAGACGGTGTCCGATGAACAGCACCGCTCCTCCGGCCTCGGCATGGCGCCGGGCCAGGGCCAGGACCCGGTCCGCCTCCACCGGGCCGAGGGACGAGGTCGGCTCGTCCAGGATCAGCACCAGCGGGTGGTGACCCCAGGCCTTGGCGATCTCGATCATCTGCCGGACGGGCACCGGCAGGCGCTCCACCGGACGGTCGACGTCGACCTGCTCCACGCCGACGTCCGCGAGCAGCGCCTGCGCCTCCCGGCGGGTACCGGCCCGGTCGAACAGCCAGTGTCCGAACCGGCGGCCGGCGTTGCTCTCGGGGTGCCGGCCCAGCAGCAGGTTCTCGGCCACGCTCAGCTGTCCCACCAGCGGGAACTCCTGCGCGACCAGGCTCACGCCGAGGGCCTGCGCGTGGTCGGGCCGACCACCGTGCAGTTCCTCGCCGTCGATGAGGATGGTGCCGGTGGTGGCGGTGACGGTGCCGGAGAGAACTCCCATCAGGGTGGACTTCCCGGCACCGTTCTCACCTACCACGCCGACGATCTGACCGCGCCTCAACTCCAGTTCCGGAATGTCCAGAACCTTGACCGGTCCGTAGCTCTTGCTCACTCCGCTCAGCGACACGGCGATGTCCGCCACCGCGCCGGGGGAGGTCGTCTCCGTGGCGCTCATGATCACCCGATGCCGAGCTTCGTCAGCATCGACTGGTAGTCGCTGATGTTGCCCTGGGTCACCAGGCCGACGCCGGAGCTGAGGGTGGTGCCGTCGCTCTCCAGGTAGGGCTTGACGATCGCCAGGGTGGCGTCCTTGCCCAGCACCTTGAAGGCCGCGAGCAGGTACGCACCGGTGTAGCCCTGCTGGTACGGCTGCTGCAGCACGGTGGCCTGGATGACGCCGCTCTGGATGAACTTGAGCGTCTGCGCGTCGCTGTCGGAGGAGATCACCTTGATCGAGCCGGTCTTGCCCGCCGACTGGACGGCCTGGCCGGCGGCCGGACCGTCGTAGGAGTACACCCCGTACAGGCCCTTGACGGTGGGGTCGGTCTGGAACGAAGTCGAGGCGTTGGACAGCGCCTTGGAGGCGTCCGTCCCGTCGTTCAGGGTCTGAGTGATCTTGATGTTGGACCCCTCGAGCGCCTTCTTGAAGCCCGCGATGCGCTCCAGCGAGTTGGACGCGGTCAGCGAACCGGTGAGGATCACCACCGAGCCCTGGTTGTTCAGTGCCTGCTTCATCGCCGCACCGGCCTTCTCGCCCATCTGCTCGTTGAGAGTGCCGAGGTAGAGGTCGGAACCGTCGTCGGCGGGCAGCGGGGAGTCGATCGCGAGGACGGGTATGCCGGCCGAGTTGGCGGCGGCGATCGGCGCCTTGATCGCGGTGGGGTCGATGGCGGAGACGCTCAGGCCGGTGATGCCCTGGCCGCGCAGCGTCTGGATGATCGACAGCTGCTGGTCGAGACGCCCGTTCGCCGGGGCCTGGAAGGTCCCCTTGATGCCGAGGTCGCTCAGCCCCTTGTTGAAGCCGATCTTGCCCGCGTTCCAGTAGTCGACGGCGACGTTGACGACCATCGCCTCGTTGATCTTGGAGAGGTCCTTGCCCGCGAGGGCCGCCTTGAGCGCCGCGTCGAGCTTGGCGAGGTTGGCGTCGTTGAAGGTGATGTCACCCTGGAGGGTGACGGCCGGAGCGCTGCTCGACGCGTCGCCCGAGGCGGGGGCCGCGGACGTGGTGCTACCGGCGGCACCGGTCTTGCTGCAGGCAGCGGCACCCAGTGCGAGCAGCAGGGCGGTGGCGATGACGCCGAGCTTCTTGCTTCTGGTGGTACCGGAAGAGAGCGCGGACTGCATGGTGGTGGTCCTCTCGGTTGGTTTCCTGGTACGTCAGGCAGGGCGTCGGGAACGGGAAGTGACGCCACCGTGGATGTTTGCGCTAACAATTGGCCGCATGCGAACATGCGCGCCGGCCGGACGGCCGACGGTCCTGTGGGGGTTGTTCAGCTGGCGCCGGGTACCGCCGCCGTGGCGGCGGTACTCCCGCGCAGCACCAGCTCCGGCGCGACCAGCACCCGGTCGCGGGGGCTGCGGCCGCCCTCCAGCTGCGCCACCAGCAGCTCCAGCCCGCGGCGGCCGAGCTCGCCGAAGTCCTGGCGCACGGTGGTGAGTGGCGGCGTGAAGTACGACGCCTCCGGAATGTCGTCGAAACCGACCACACTGATGTCACCGGGAATGGCGCGGCCCGCCTCGTTCAGCGCCCGCAACACCCCCAACGCCATATGGTCGTTCGCACAGAAAATGGCGGTGACCTGCGGGTTGTCCAGCAGTCCCAGCCCTGCCTCGTAACCCGACCTGGCGCTCCAGTCTCCGCCCACGACCTCGGGCACGGGCGCCCCCGCGTCCTCCAGCACCGCCCGCCAACCCGCCTGCCGCGCCTGCGCGTCCAGCCAGCTGGTCGGCCCCGCGACATGGTGGACCGTGCGGTGGCCGAGGTCCAGCAGGTACTGGGTCGCGGCCCTGGCCCCCGCCTCGTTGTCCACCGCGGCCCCCGGCACCCTGGCCTGTGTCCCGGAGCCCACCGCCACCACCGGCACCACACTCTTGACCTGCGCCAGCGCACCCACGGCCGAGGTCTGCGGCGCGATCACCAGGACGCCCTCGACCGCCTGGTCCCGCAGCCGGTCCACCGCCTCCTGCACCGAGCGGCCGTCGAGCGAGCGCAGGCTCGCGATGCTGACGAAGTAGCCCGCGCTGCGGGCGGCCTGCTCGATCCCGTAGAGCATCGAGGCAGGGCCGTAGAGCGTGGTGTCGAAACTGACCACGCCCAGGGTCTGCGACCGGCGGGTGACCAGCGTGCGTGCGGCCGAGTTGGGACGGTAGTCCAGCTCTCGGATCGCGGACAGCACCCGGTCCCTGGTCTCCTCCTTGACGTGCGGATTGTCATTGAGCACCCGGGACACGGTCTGGTGCGAGACGCCGGCGAGCCGTGCCACGTCCGCCATGACGGGCTGCCGCCCACTGACGGCGCTTCCTGCTCCCATGGCTCCTCGTTCCGGTGCGGGTGAGATGGACGGCGGACAGTCTTGAAAGGTACGGCATGTATTTCACCGCCGTTTCCGACACTGCATTGTTAACGCTCACATAATGGGCCGTCAACGGGTTGCGCATATCACGTTTTGGACACCGTGACGGGGCGGGACAGAGCTGGGTGGGGCGCGGGGACTCGTCCCCCGCGCCCCCTGTCCTTCGACGGACGTCAGCGGGTAGCCGCCGGCCGGAGGACGTTCCAGGGGACGGCCGGGCAGGTGCAATGCCAGGCGGCCGTCAGCGGGGGTGGCGGGTGGGTGGTGCGGCGGGGCGGGAGGCGCGGCGGGGTGGGAGGTGGTGGTCAGAACCCCTTGGCGAGGCGGTGGTAGGCCTGGTTCCAGCGGAGCTCCCTGGTGAACTGCCGCATGGTGGTATCCGCGTCGACGAGCAGGAGCTCGGTGCCGGTCATCTCGGCGAAGTCGGCGAGCTCCTCGGCGCCGAGGGCGCTGGAGTAGACGGTGTGGTGCGGGCCGCCTGCGGTGAGCCATGCCTCGGTGGAGGTGCGCAGGTCAGGGCGGGGCCGCCAGACCGCGCGGGCGACCGGCAGCTTCGGCAGCGGCTCGGGCGGGGCCACGGTGTCGATCTCGTTGGCGACCAGGCGGAAGCGGTCGCCGAGGTCGGAGAGGCCCACCACCACGGCCGGTCCCGGAGCGGCGTCGAAGACCAGGCGGACCGGGTCCTCCCGGCCGCCGATGCCGAGCGGGTGGATCTCCACGGTGGGTGTCCGGACCGCGATGCTGGGGCAGACCTCGAGCATGTGGGCGCCGAGGATCAGTTCCTGACCTGGCGTCAGGTCGTAGGTGTAGTCCTCCATGAAGGAGGTGCCGCCGGGCAGGCCGCCGGACATGGACTTGAGGGTGCGCAGCAGCGCCGAGGTCTTCCAGTCGCCCTCGCCGCCGAAGCCGTACCCGTCGCCCATCAGTCGCTGCACGGCCAGCCCGGGGAGCTGGCGCAGGCCGCCCAGATCCTCGAAGTTGGTGGTGAAGGCGCCGAAGCCGCCGTCGGCGAGGAAGCCGCGCAGGCCGAGTTCGATGCGGGCGGCGTAGCGCAGGGACTCGTGCCGCTCGCCGCCGGCGCGGAGTTCGGGGGCGACGCGGTAGACGTCCTCGTACTCCTTGACCAGTTCGGTCACGGCTGCGTCGGCGGCCGAGTCGACCAGCGCGACCAGGTCGTTGACGCCGTAGGTGTTGACCGAGACGCCGAAGCGCAGCTGGGCCTCGACCTTGTCGCCCTCGGTGACGGCGACGTCCCGCATGTTGTCGCCGAAGCGGGCCAGGCGCAGGCCCGCCAACTCGGCGCGGCCGATCGCGGCGCGGGCCCAACTGCCGATCCGGGCGCTGACGCTGGGGTCGCTGACGTGGCCGGCGACGGTCTTGCGCGGCACCCCGAGCCGGGCCTGGACGTAACCGAACTCCCGGTCGCCGTGAGCGGCCTGGTTCAGGTTCATGAAGTCCATGTCGATCGTGGACCACGGCAGTTCGCGGTTGACCTGGGTGTGCAGGTGCAGCAGCGGCTTGCGCAGCGTGTCGAGGCCCGATATCCACATCTTGGCCGGTGAGAACGTGTGCATCCAGGCGATGACGCCCACGCAGCCGTCCGCGTTGTTGGCCTCCAGCATGATCCGGCGGATCGCGGACGCATCGGTGAGCACCGGCTTCCACACCAGCCGCAGCGGCAGTCCGTCGCCCAGGGCGTCGGCGATCTCGCGGGACTGGTCGGCGACCTGGCGCAGGGTGTCCTCGCCGTACAGCCCCTGGCTCCCGGTGAGGAACCAGATCTCGCGGGCTTCCACTGCGGTCATGCTCGGGCTCCTTCGGGGCCGGCGGTGGGCGCGGCCTGTCCGTAGACGTTCTGGTAGCGGTCGTAGAGCTGGTCGATGTGCTGCTGCTGCAGGCGCTGGACCTGTCCGAGCTGCCGGGCCAGGTGGACGGTGCGGGCCACGTCCTCGCACATCACCGCCGCCTTCACCGCCGCCTTGGCGCTTGCGCCGATGGTGAAGACGCCGTGGCCGCGCATCAGCACGGCGGGCGAGCGGTGTCCGTCGAGAGTGCCGACGATGCCCTGGCCGATGGAGTCGTCGCCGATCAGCGCGAACGGTCCGATCGGTATGTCGTCACCGAATTCGTCACCCATCGCGGTGATCGCGCAGGGGATCGGCTCCCCCGCCGCCGCCCAGGCGGTGGCGTACGGGGAGTGGGTGTGCACCACGCCGCCGACGTCGGCGCGGTGCCGGTAGACGTAGGCGTGGGCGGCGGTGTCGCTGGACGGGGACAGCTCGCCTTCGAGGACCTTGCCGTCGAGGTCGCACACGATCATCAGATCCGGCGTCAGCTCCTCGTAGGAGACACCGCTCGGCTTGATCACCATCAGCTCGCTGCCGGGGACCCGGGCGCTGACGTTGCCGCTGGTCCAGGCGACCAGCCCCCAGCGCAGCAGCTCGGCGTGCAGCGCGCACACCTCCGCCTTGAGCCGGTCGAGCGCGGCCCGCTCGGTCGTCGTCACTGGTCGTCCTCCGTACGGTCGGTGAGTGCGGCGTCGCGCAGGGCGCGCAGGCGGTGCATCGCGTCGCTGCCGCCGCGCCCGAAGTGGTCGTGCAGCTCGCGGTACTCGGCGAAGAGTCGGTCGTAGACGTCCGCACGGTCGTGGTCCGGGGTGTGCACGGCGAGGTTGATCCGGCCCATGGCCGTGGAGGCGGTGCGGATGTCGGGGTATGCGCCCGCGGCGACGGCGGCGTGGATCGCCGAGCCGAGCGCGGGGCCCTGCTCGGACCCGATGACGTTGATGGGGCGGCGCAGCACGTCGCTGTAGATCTGCATCAGGAACCGGTTCTTGGGCAGTCCGCCGGCCACGGTGAACTCGCCGACCGGCACGCCCCCCTGTTCGAACGCCTCGACGATGACCCGGGTACCGAAGGCGGTGGCCTCCAGCAGTGCCCGGTAGATCTCCTCGGGCCTGGTGTCCAGGGTGAGGCCCAGCACCAGTCCGGACAGATGGTGGTCGACCAGTGTGGAGCGGTTGCCGCTGTGCCAGTCGAGGGCGACCAGGCCGTGCCCGCCCACCGGCTGTTCGGCGGCCTTCTCGGTGAGCAGTTCGTGCAGCGAGAGGCCGCGGGTCCGGGCCTCCTCCGCGTAGGACTCGGGCGCGGCGACGCGGGCGGCCCAGGCGAAGATGTCGCCGACGCCGCTCTGTCCGGCCTCGTAGCCCCACAGCCCGGGGACGACCCCGTCGCGGACCACCCCGCACATCCCGGGGACCTCGGCGAGCACGTCGGAGTTGAGGATGTGACAGGTGCTGGTGCCCATGATCGCGAGCATGTGCCCGGGGTCGAGGGCCCGAGCGGCGGCGTTGGTGACGTGGGCGTCGACATTTCCCACGCTGACCGGGGTCCCCTCAATGATCCCGGTCATGGCCGCCGCTCGGGCAGTCAGGGTGCCCGCCTGTGCGCCGAGTGGCGACAGCGGGTGGTCGAGCTTCGCGGTGAAGTCGGCGAAGCCGGGGTTGAGTGCGGCCAGGTACTCCCGGCCGGGCCGGGCGCCGTCCTGGTGGATGCCCTTGTAGCCGGCGGTGCACAGGTTGCGGCTCTCGGCGCCGGTCAGCTCCCAGACGATCCAGTCGGCAGCCTCGATCCACCGGTCGGCCGCGGCGTACAGTTCCGGGTCCTCCTCCAGGAGTTGGAGCGCCTTGGCGTACTCCCACTCGCTGGAGATCTTGCCGCCGTAGCGGGCGAGCCAGGGCTCGCCGAGGTCGGCGGCGAGGGCGTTGATCCGGTCGGCCTGGGGCTGGGCGGCGTGGTGCCGCCACAGCTTGGGGTAGGCGTGCGGCCGGCCGGCGAGACCGGGCAGTTCGCACAGCGGCACGCCTTCGGCGGTGGTGGGGAGCACGGTGCAGGCGGTGAAGTCGGTGCCGATCCCGATGACCTGGTCGGGGGTGACCCCGGCCAGAGCGAGGGCCTTGGGGACGGCGTTGCGCAGCACGTCCCGCCAGTCGTCCGGGACCTGAAGAGCCCAGTCCGGGGCGAGCTCGGTCGTCCCGTCGGGAAGCGTCCGGTCCAGGACGGCGTGGCGGTACTCGTGCACGGCCTCGGCGAGCTGGGTGCCGTCCGCGACCGAGACCACGACGGCGCGACCGGAGAGAGTGCCGAAGTCAATGCCCACGGTGACGGGAGTCTCGACCGCTGTGACGTTGAACGGCTCGATGTTAACGCTCACAATATGTTCTCCGGAGGTACGCGGTATCGACGGTCGGGCGTGGCACGGTCGCGGGCATGCCAGGTGTGCGGCGCAGGGCCGGCGAAGACGACAGGGTGCGGACGCGGGCGGCGGGCAGGTCCCGCATTCCGACCCCCAACGTGTCTGCGGGACAATTGTTAACGCTCACATGTGGGTAGCGTCAAGAGATTGCGCAGAAGTAAACGCGAGGCCATGCGACACCGCTGGGCTGCCGCCACCCATTGGTGACGGCAGCCCGGTACGGTCCGGCGGTGTCAGCCGTTCAGGCGGACCAGCATCTTGCCGGTGTTGGCGCCGTGAAGCATGCCCAGGAAGGCGTCCGCGGTGTTCTCGAAGCCGTCGACCACGGTGTCCTCGACGACCAGCTTTCCCTCACGCAGCCACTCGCCGACCTCGGCGACGAACTGCGGCTGCAGGCCGTAGTGGTCCCCGACCAGCATGCCCTCCAGGCGCAGCCGCTTGCCGATCGCCAGCGCCAGGTTGCGGGGTCCGATCGGCGGGTTGGTGTCGTTGTACTGCGCGATGGCGCCGCAGAGCACCGCACGGCCCTTGAGCTTCAGCGCGCCGATGGCCGCCTCCAGGTGCTCGCCGCCGACGTTGTCGAAGTAGATGTCGATGCCCTCGGGGGCGACCTTGGCCAGCTGCTCGGCGACCGGACCGTTCTTGTAGTCGAACGCGGCGTCGAAGCCGAAGTCCTCGGTCAGCCGGCGGACCTTCTCGTCCGAGCCCGCGCTGCCGACGACCAGGGAGGCGCCGCGCAGCTTGGCGATCTGGCCGACCATGCTGCCGACCGCACCCGCCGCACCGGAGACGAACACCGCGTCACCGGGCTTGAAGCCGCCGACCTCGAGCAGGCCCGCGTAGGCGGTGAGCCCGGTCATGCCGAGCACGCCGAGGTAGGACTGCAGCGGCAGCGAGGCGTCGACCTTGACCGACTTGGCGGCGTCCAGGGTGGCGTACTCGCGCCAGCCGAGCCCGTGCAGCACCGCGTCACCGACGGCGAAGCCCTCGGCCTCGGAGGCGACGACCCGGCCGACCGCGCCGCCGTCCATGACCGCGCCCAGCCGGAACGGCGGTACGTACGACTTGACGTCGTTCATCCGGCCGCGCATGTAGGGGTCGACCGAGAGGAACTCGTTGCGGACCACGATCTGACCCGCACCCGGGGCCTGTACCGGGGCCTCGACCAGAGCGAAGTCCTCGGGTACCGGCCAGCCGTTCGGCCGCGCCGCCAGGTGCCATTCGCGGCCGGTCGCGGGCAGGGTCTGCTCAGCCATGTCGTTTTCCTTTAGATTCTCGTTCATTGATGACATCAAGCAACTCTGCAGCCAAAAGGTTCACCATGTCAAATGTTCAGCTACCCTGAGTTCATGTCGCAACCGCAGGACCCGCTCACCCTTGAGGTGGTCGATCTGATGGCCACCATGGTCTCCCTGTTCCACAAGGAGTACGAGGAGGCCGCCGCCGCCCGCTCGCTCACCGGCGCACAGGCCAAAGTCCTGGCCCTGCTGCGCCGCGGTCCGATGCCGATGCGCCAGATCGCGCAGACGCTCAGCTGCGAGCCCTCCAACATCACCGGCATCGTCGACCGCCTGGAGATCCGCGGCCTGGTCGAGCGCCAGCCCGACCCTGCCGACCGCCGGATCAAGCGGGTCGCGGCCACCGACGCCGGACGCGTGGCGTCCGAGGAGCTCCGGGAGTCGCTGCACTTCGCCCGCGCCCCGCTGGCCGCGCTCGCCCCCGACGAGCGCGGCCAGCTGCGTGACCTGCTGCAGCGCGTCGTCGACGGCGCACAGCGGCCCTGAGGCACAAAGGCGCTGATCAAGCGGGTCGTCCGCCCGGCCGTGGTCCCAGAGGATGACGCGGCTCCTCCGCTCGGGGGGCGTTCCTGTCCGAGCCCCCCGCTAGGCTCTTCGGGGTGACGGGCCGGGGGGCCGATCGGGCAGAGGCGGGGGAAGTGGCGGTAGACAGCAGTCGACGCAGCAGCACCACCGAGGACCTACGAGCGGAGGAGCCACCGGGAACCGCCCGAGGCCGGCGCGTCGCACCGTCCCGGAAGTCCGCTCTGGTCGTCGGCTGCGCCCTGATCTCCCTGCTGCTCTACGAGGTTGTCCGGTACCTGGGCCACGCCACCATGGTCGACATGATCGTCTACCGGGCGGAGGGCGACACTGTCCGCCACGGCCAGGACCTCTACGCGATGATCGTGCCGGGCTTCAAGCTCTCCGCGACCTACCCGCCCTTCGCAGCCATGATGTTCGTTCCCACCAGCTACATCCCGCTCGGGGTGCTGCGCATCCTGGTCACCGGAGCGAACCTGGGTCTGCTGGGGCTGCTGGCGGCGCTCTCCTTCCGGCTCGTGGACTGGCCGCGAAGACCGTCCCGGCCGCTCGCCGTCGTCGCCTTCGTCGGCGCCGGCGTATGGCTCGAACCCGTGTGGACCACGCTCCAGTACGGGCAGATCAACCTCCTCATCGCCTGCCTGGTGCTGGCCGACCTCACCCGACCCGACCATGCGCGCAGCAAGGGACTGCTGATCGGCATCGCCGCCGGGCTCAAGCTCACCCCCGGCCTCTTCGGCGTCTACCTGCTGTTGACCGGCCGCCCACGCGCGGCGATGGTCTCCTTCGCCGGCTTCCTGGGTACCGCACTGCTCGGCTGGATCGCCCTGCCCCACGCGTCCTGGAGCTTCTGGACGCACTACCTCTACGACTCCCGCCGGGTCGGGCTGACCCAGATCACCGACAACCAGTCGCTGCGCGGGGCGCTCGCGCGCTTGCTGCACCAGCCGGACCCCGGGCTGCTCTGGGTCGCCACCGCCGCCGTCACCGCGGTGGCCGGGCTCACGATCGCCGCCCACACCGCTCGCAGCAGCCGCTACGTCCCCCACGCCGAGGCGTGGGGCGTCACCTGCGCCGCCGTCACCGCTCTGCTCATCTCGCCGATCAGCTGGACCCACCACTGGGTGTGGTGCGTCCCCCTGCTCGTCCTGCTCGCCGCCGAGGCCGCCACGGAGCGGTCCCGGCCCGAGGCACTCCGCCACCTGCGCTGGCGGCTGCTGCTCGCTGCCGCGTTGGTGACCTTCCTCGGATACACCATGTGGCTCACGCCGGAGTCCGAGGGCCCCTCGCTCCGGCTGCACGCCTGGCAGCAGCCCTTGGGGTCGCCCTATGTGGCCTTCGGCGTGCTGCTGCTCGCCGTCGCCCTGGTCCGGGTGATCCGCAGACGCCGGGCCGCGGTGACCCCGCCGTCCATACGCCTGCCCCTGCCGCGCGAGACGGGAGTACCCGTCCCGAGCAGTACTCCGGCCACCGCCGGGGAAAGATCCAGTTGAGGGAACCCCACGCGCGGGCCACGCGTCTCACCAGCTATGCTGCGGCGAGCGGTCCACACGTGGGCCGCTCGTCCTGATGTACGACGATCGGTAGGAACGATCAGCGTGACCATCAGTGCGGCACGACTGACCTGGGGCGGTAGCTCAGCCGGTTAGAGCAGGGGACTCATAATCCCTTGGTCGTGGGTTCGAGTCCCACCCGCCCCACTCAGCCAAAGCCCAGTTCAGCGCCCTTGAACTGGGCCTTTCGCTGTCCGGCGTGAGCCTGAATCCGGCCTCTGCTCGCTCGCTGCTCGCTCGAACGCTAGGCGATCATGGAATCGCCGGAGTGTTGTCGGGTCGTCAGGACGTGCGACCTGGAGGCCGGCCGCCCTTGCGTGCCCGGCGCTCCGTCAACTCCCGTTTTGACGCCGGATCAGCTGCGGGCCCTGGCGGACGGCCTGGAACGGCATGCCGCGTTCCTGCGCTCCTTCGCGGTCGAGGTCGAGGAGCTCCGCGCCGCCGCGGCTGAGGCAAGGCGCCCGACCGGATACCCCGCGCACCTCCCCTATCCGATGCCGCTGGACGGCGGTGACCGGTGATGCGGATCCGCCTGATCGGCACCCCGGCCGAGGTCCAGCTCGCCCTGATCCGCCTGCAGCAGGCGTTCAGCGAAGTCACCGCCACGGCGCCGCGCCCGTGCCGCCGAGACGGCCAGCTCGTGCGCGTGTACGCCACCTGCAAGTTCTGACGCCGCATCCGCCCACGGGGGCGGAAGGCCAGCAGTCCGCTGCCGAGGCCACCGCCCCCGCCTTCCCGAGAACGGACACCCCTGTGAAGACCCGTATCCGCACCATCACCCGCGACGTCCCGCACACCATCAACGGCATCACCCGCATGGTCCCCACCACCGACCGGGTCCAGGTCCCCGTGACGCCGATCGACTGGGACCGCATCGTCTTGTCCGGGGTCTCCGGGACCGCGGTCCTGGTGATCTTGGCCTCGATCATCTGGTCGACGGCCAGCGTCGGCGCCCTGCTCACCATCGCCGTGCCGCCGGTCATCGCCTACACCGCGGCGATCGTGTTCGACGCCACCTGGATCGTGGCCCTGGCCGTCGAGTGGCTGTCCCGCTACAACACGGCCAAGGCCCGGCTGCCGCGCCGCGTCGGGTACGTCGCTCTGGCCATCGCCATGACCGCGGTCGCCGTCCACGGCTCGCTGACCGGATCCCTCGCGGCCGGGCTGATCGGCGGCGTCATCTCCGGCCTGGCGAAGGTCGTGTGGGCCCTGGTGCTGCACCACAACTCCAAGCCGCTGGATGACCGCACCCAGATGTGGGTCAACCAATACTCCGCCGAGGCCGGCGCGGAACTCGCCATGGTCACCGTGAACCGGCAGCTCGCCCGCGCCCGCGAAGCCCTCGCCGGACACGCGATCCCGGTCATCACCACCGCCGAGGACAGCGCCGGACAAGCCCACGCCGCTGTCCGCGCCGCCGTCGACACAATGCCCGACGCCACCGCCGAGGAGGTCGTCGCCCAGCTAGCCCGGGTCGGCATCACCGTCACGACGGACGTGGTTCGCGAGGTGTCCGGACAAGGCCAGGACACGCAGGACAGCAGGTCGGAGGCCTCGATCACCGAGCTCGTGCGCGGCCTGGTCGTCCTCGGCGTGCGCGACAAGGACACCGTCCTCGCAGCTGTCCGGACAGCCCTCGGGCCGGAGACCAAAGAGTCCTCGGTCATCCGGACCCTCAACCGCGTCACCGCCGCCTGAGACTCAGTCCGAGCCGTGAGGAGGCGAGCGTCATGTCACTCCGTGTCGAACCAATCCTTGCCGTCAGCCCAGTGCCGGACCCAGCCGGTGAATCCCGATTCGCCGCTGGTGAGACCGAATTCGGTCCCAAAGGGAAGGGCGCCGTTTTCGTCGATGAGCCAGATGTGCCCGCGGGAGGGTCCGGTGACGATCAGGTGCCAGTACATGCCGCACCCATCGGTGCCCAGCAGGATCGAGCCGTGGTCGAAGACGGGGGCCAGGACCAGATCCAATTCGGAGTCCGGGCGGGGGTCGTCCACCCACAGCAGCTCCTCGGTCAGCGGGAAGGGCTTTGCCAGCTCGCGGACCGGGCGGTAGTTGCCCCAGTCGCCGGGCTGATCCGTCAGCGGAATGAGCCCGTAGTGGGGAGGCCCCGAGCTGGCGCCGTCGCCGATCTCCGCCACGAAGGTCCGATAGGGCTCGGGCACGACGATTCCGTGTTCCGCCTCGAACGCGCGGACGGCGTCCCAGCCAAGCGGCGCATCCGTCTCCAACGCTTCCCGAAGAGTCGCCAGATCCTCAGGGCGGGCGTGATCAGTATTCATGCGGCCCATGGGTACCACGCCCCGCCGACAGCGCCAGCGACCAGGCCCCATTCCGGGTCGCCCCTCAACTCCTTCAAGGAGGCACCGCCATGACCGTCCGCCCCGTCACCCGCCCGTCGACCGTCGTCATCCTCGGCCTGCTGCTCGTCCTGGCCTACAACCTGCGGCACCTCCTGGTGCCGGTCACCGCGGCTGTCGTGCCGTGGGTGGCTACCACGCCGGCCGCACTCCTGCTGCTCCTGCTCGGCGCCCTCTGGTGGCGCGCCGCCCACCCCACGACTCAGGTCAGGACTCGATGATGACGATCACCGACAGCACACCTGCAATCAACGGGCATCCGCAGCCGGTCAAGCTCGACAAGGCCGTCCCCGAGACGCGGAAGCCCATCGAGGGCACCGTCGTACCCGCCCGGCGCCGAACAGCTGGCCACCGAAGCCACCAGCGCCCAGCCAGCCGCCCGCCCCGGGCGGGTACGGCGCAGTGCCCGCACCGTCCGGGTTGCCGCCACGCATGAGCGCACGGTCGCGCTGGGCCGGTTCCTGGTCCGGCACCCGTCGTTCGTCGCCGCCGGCGGCCTGGTCGCCACTCGCCGCGCCTGGGACGGACACACCGCAGCCCGCTACGAGCGCATGATCCGCGCCGCCGAGGCCGTCGGGAACATCGAGGCAGCCCAGGAGTGGGAAGCGCGCGGAGCATCGTTCCGCGCCGCCCGCCACCGGCGGCGCATGGACCTGCTCGCCGCGCCGATCCACCTCGCCCGCGGCACGGCCATCGCCACGCTCCCCGGCACCGGCACGCTGCTGGCCATCGGCATCGTGATGGCCGTCGCCGAGCACCAGGTCCGTGATGTCCTGGTGCCGATCACTGGCGCCGTCGACACCGTGGCCTGGATCTGCGCCGTCATCGCCGTCCTCTGGGGCCCGGCCCTCGCCGCGGCCCCGTTCGTCGCCCTGGCTGCCTTGTGGGCGGTTGGTAGGCGGCACGGCGCTGCTCCGGCGTGGATGCTGCCCGGCGGCAAGCCCAGCAACGAGGGCGCACCGATCACCCCGTCCATCGTCGTCACCGCGCTGCGCGACCTCGGTGTCGCCCCGCTGCGCAACGCGATCCGCGAGATGGGCGACGCTGGTGCCGCGATGCTCGGACCGATCACCATGGCCGGCTGCGGCGTCGAGGTCGACGTCCACCTGCCCTCCGGATCACCCACCGAAGAGGTCATGAACCGGCGCCGGAAGATGGCGGAGAACCTGGGACGCCACGAACACGAGCTCTATATCAGCGTCGCCCCGGCCGCCCGCACCGTGCGCCTGTGGATCGCCGACAGCGGCGCCCTGGACGAGCCCGTGCCCGCCTCGCCGCTGGTCACTGACCCCACCATGACCGCCAACTACAAGACCGGCCGCGCTCCTTGGGGCCTGGACCTGCGCGGTGATGCCGCCACCCTCAGCCTGTTCCAGAAGCACGTGCTGGTCACCGGACTGTCGAACCAGGGCAAGACGGCTTCCTTGCGGGCCCTGGCGCTGTGGCTGGCCCTGGACCCCACGGTCGACTTCCGGCTCGGGGACCTCAAGGGGGTGGGTGACTGGTCCATGTTCGAGGGCCTCGCCTCGGTGCTGATCGAGGGCCCGACCGATGACCATGTCGTCCTGGTGACCGAGATGGTCGAGGAGGTGTTCATCGAGATGCAGCGCCGGCTGATGGCACCGAAGGGCACCGTGTTCACGCCGCTGGTCGTGATCGTGGACGAGGCGCAGGTGGCCTACGGGTCTGCGGCCGTCGGCTTGGACAAGCGCCCGTTCGGCGGGGCCAAGGCGACCAGCCGCTACTTCCAGGCGGTCAAGGGCATTCACGACCAGGGCCGTGCCGTGAATGTCACGATTTGGGAAGGCACCCAGGACCCGACCGACCAGAACCTGCCCAAGCGTTCCCGCGAAGGCAATCACATCCGCGCCGCGCTGGTCCTGGGCACCGAGTCGCAGGCCCGGATGGCGCTCGGCGAATCGCCGGTCGAGGCCGGCGCCGCACCCCACAAGCTCCGGCAGGGCCTGGACAAGGGGCAGCTGGTCGTCGCTGGCGACGGCGTGCAGCTCCCGCCGGCACAGGTGTCGCTCAACGTGCGCACGCACTACATCAACGACGAGGAGGCCGTGCAGATCACCAACCGCGCCAAGGCCCTCCGGTCCGGCGTCACCACCCGCGCGGCCGTCGAGCCGGCCGCACCAGTCGACCACCTCTCCGCCATCGCCGCCGTCATCGGCAACGAGCCCCGCATGGGCACCGACGAGGTCCGCCAGCACCTGGCGCAGCGCAACCCGACCGAGTACCGCAGCTGGACCGCATCCGATCTCAAGCAGGCCCTGGAGCCCTTCGGGGCGGCCCCGTACAAGTCCAACGGCAACATGGTCGTCAGCCGCGACCGAGTCCTCGAAGCGCTCGCCGAGCGGGCCGCGGAGGACGACGGGGACGAGTTTTGATCCAGGGAGGCGGCCGGGGAGGCGGGGAGTTCTCCCTATCCGCCTCCCTGACCCAACTCCCCGGGCCTGACCTGCGGCGATGGCCGTTCAGGGAGGCAGGGAGGCAGCCCCAGAGGTAGCCCGGAAAGGGCCTGGAGAGAGGAATCGGGCAGGTCTGTGACATCCCTGACTTGTGCTCAGTTCGGCGGGCCAGCTGGCGGGTACGGCGACGCTGGTGGCATGTGCCACGGATTCGCGCCCGGCGGCGAAAGGGAGGTCTGCTGCGAGGACTGCGCCGGCCACGGTGCCCCCATGATCGGCGGCGGCCCGAAGCCGCCGGGCTGTGCAGTCACGGCCGGTGGCTGAGGCGCTCTTGCGACGCGCAGCGCAGCGATGGCGGTAATGAGGCCAGCGATGGCGGAGATGAGCCCGGTGGCGGCGGTGATGATGCCCGCGATGTCGACCGTGGATCCCGGTGACGATCCCGGAACGGTACCTGACCCCGCCGGCCCCGGCAGAAGGAGCACGGCGACCACCAGGAAGACGAAGCCCACGATGACCAGGATGAGTGCGTTGCCCGCCAGTTTCCGTGCGCGCGGCGGCCACGGGCGTCTCTTGTCTGCTGTTCCGTCCCACTTCCCCATGTGGAACACGGTAGAGCGATCAAGTGTCTTTACGGAGCGGTTCCGCGGGATGCTGCTGGCCCGCCACACGTGGAGAGCTGGGCAGGGCGCCTCGGCCGCGGACTCCACATCCGGGCCCGGCGGCTCCACCGATCAATTCGATAGCCCTCGCCATCAACCGACACCATCATCGAGCGCATGACGCCACCCGATCCGGCAGTGACCATCCTCCGACTCGAAGAGCTGATCACCCCAGACCTCCATGAGCACCTGGATCCGCAGAACCGCGCGGCCGTGGTGGGCTGGGGCTGGTTCTTCCTCATCAGAGATCAGATCAGCGCTGTGCTCCTGCTCCATCGGGAGCAGCGCTGCGCCGCTGCCGCACCGAACAGGCGAGCCGCCGTTGAACACACGATGACGCTGCTCTGGCTTGCCGACGAGGGGGACTCGGTGGTCGATGTCTTCAACCGCGGACTCCAGCAGGACCAGATTCAGCTGGCGAACATGCTGCGAGCTGCCGACATGACGCACACCATGCAGTCGGATGCCTACGCGGTTTTGGAGGCCACGGTCGCCACGGACATTCCTCCTCATCCCGATGAGCGGCTTCGCAAGATCGACCACCTGTTCAGGGCGTATGAGTCTCACACCCTCCGGGCGTACTACCAGGTCGAGTCGCGCTTCGCGCACCCCAGCCTGACTGGCGCGCAGTTGTACTTCAGGGACCAGGAGAACGGCTTCCAGATAAGCCAGGAATCACTGTTTCCGGAGGCGGTCCCATGTCAGCTCTTCTCGCTGCATGTGCTGTATGACGCGATGCTGGCCTTCAACGGCCTCCTCCTGGGGACACCCTGGTCCGAGACCCTTGCCTCGGTCGCCGACAAACACGATCTCTCGGCACAACCGATACGCCGACGCTGAACGCTGGTTCCACCGAGGTGGACATGCCTGGACCCTCACTCCCACACGTCGGGTCCGCCGCCCTGCCACTCCACGAACTGCGGATCCTCGTAGTGCACATCCTCCAGGCCGGCGCGGCGCATGAACTAGACGACGTCCTCCAGCCGGTACGCCTTGCCGACCCGTGTGCCGAGGATGTCCACGTTCCGGTAGGCGATGGCGACCTCGTCGCCGAGCGGTCGGTGAACCACGACGTGTGCGTGATGCTGGTGAGCCGGGTCGGGCGTGGTGTCGCTCATGTGTTCAGAGTCCCCGCTGCGCCGCGGATCGGCATCCCGAAGCCGCAACCGCGTCCGTCCGGGTCACGGTTGCTGGGCGAGTCGTTGCTGAGACGGCGACAACTGAACCGTGGGATATGCCTACGACTGCCGTCCAGTTGTGGTCAGGACGGTCACAACTGGCGGGGACGACACTCCTCCAACCCTGCGTCAGGGCTGACTGAAATTCCATCGGTTCTATGTGCGAATATGTGGCGCCTGTGCAGCGAGCACGCGCGCAGGGGAGGCGCCGTCCGTGCAGCCTCCCTGTGGAAACCAGGGCAGGAACTACTCCATGAACACCAGTCAGCGTGCGGCCTCAACCGCGCTCCTCTGCGCCACGCTCGCAGCCGGGGCGACGGCCTGCGGCAGCGGCGGCACCAACCCGGCGAGCCAGGCCAGCCCGGCAGCAGCGTCCGCCCCGGCCGCGCCTTCATCATCCGCAGGGCCGCTCGACGGCCTCAGCGCTGGCGAGGTAGCGACGAAGGCCATCGCGAACCTCAAGGCAGCAAAGTCGGTCCGCATGGTCGGCAATGGCAAGTCCTCGGGTACGTCGATGTCCATGGACGTGTCGATCGCCCCTGGCCGGGGCTGCACAGGAAAGATTTCCATGGGCAGTTCCGGCTCGTTCGAGATCGTGGTCATCGGTACCAAGGTGTGGATGAAGCCGGACACCGTCTTCTGGAAGTCGGTAGGGGGGAGCGACCCGGCCACCCTGAAAGCGCTCACCGGTAAGTACTACTCGACCAGCGCCAAGAGCAGCGGATTGGGATCACTCGCCGGTTTGTGCGACCTGACCAAGAACATGACCGACTCGATCGGAAATGTCTCGGGGGCGACCAAGGGCCCCATCGCCACTGTCAACGGCCAGAAAGTCATCCCGATCGACGGGACGGGTGCCGGAGGCACCATGGACATTTCCGACTCCGCGACCCCGCTAATCCTGCGGGTCGTCACCACCGGGGCCGACAACGGCCAGCTTGACTTCACCGACTACAACAAGACGCTGACCCTCACCGCCCCTCCCGCGGGCGAGACACGGGACGGCGCCGCATACGGCATGTGACATGCCCGCCTTACGAACCCCGTCAGGCCGCCCTGCCGCGCCTCCACGCAGCGGCAGGGCGGCCCGTACAGCGCCGCCCGGGTCCGCCTGGGGGGCGTGGACAACCGGACGGCAGACCATGAGTCAGGTCGGCGACAGGTCCGGCAGGGCAGGCACGAACGGGCGCTGCGCCTGCGCCGCGGCGAACCGGGCACGTCGCAGGAACAGCGCGACACAGGCCCGGCAGAACCGCAGCTCATAGCCAGGGCCGGACGCGCCCTCGATGTGCCCGACCGGGATCGTCGCCGCGCGCTCGGCGCACTTGTCGCAGTAGTAGCGCAACCAGCTGTTGGTCCACGCCTGCGCGCGTCGAGGAACACGGTGTCGTCGGGGTGCTCAGTCATCGCGCTGGCCGTCCGCCGCGGCCAGCCATGAACGTTCGGTAGCAGGCGTCGTGGCCGACGTCGACACGCTTCGAGGTGGGATCACCCGGGCGCCGGCGCACCATCACACCCTCGGCAGGCTGCTCGCAGTAGTCGCACGTCCGGCCCGCAGGCCGCGGCTTGGTCGGCATGCTCACTCGGTCACCTCCGCCAGGTCGCCAACGAGCCGCAGCAGGTCGAGGACGGAGCCGATCAGACTGCTCACGGTGAGGACCAGCTCCGCCGGCGGCGCACCCCCGAGGTCGAGCTGCCGGGCCCGTTCGAGGTCGATGCGGGCCACGCGTACCCGGAAGTCCTGCGCGGGTGTCAGGCGCGGCCTGGTGGTGCTCGGTTCGGTCAGTGGCTGCATCATGGGTGCCCCCAGTGCCTCGGGCAGCGTGAGCGTGGAGGGGCTCACTACATCCGCCATGACCAGAACCGTAGAGAGCAGCGTTGCCGCAACGTGCCGAAGTTGCCCGGAGTTGCTTTCGCGGGCTCGTCTGCTTCGCAGAGTTGCTTACGCGAGGTCCAGCGCGGCCCGCGCTCGGGCAATCAGGCGGTGCGCCTGGGGACCGTAGAACGCAGACTCGTTGAGGGTGTCCCAGATCTTGGTGAACAGGGCCACGTCCGTGGCGTCGTCCAACCACATCTCGGTGTTCCACGTCTCGGAGATCACGAGCCGGTCGTCGTAGATCCAGAAGCCGTCGCCCGGTGCGATCCGTAGCGGTGCCTCGAAGGGGATGATGCCGAGCGAGACTGTGCCCAGTCCCAGCAGACCGACGAGCCGATCCAGTTGGCCCACCAGGACGTCAGGACGGCAGATCAGGACTCGAAGCGCTCCCTCCCAGATCAGGGCATGGAACTCCCGTCCGGGCTCGTACAGCGCCTCCTGGCGGCGCATCCTCGCACTCACTGCGGGCTCGACGTCCCTGACGGTGCCGCGCAGCTCGACGTAGCGGGTCAATACTGCACGGGCGTACTCCGCCGTCTGGAAGATCCCCGGGATCACGCCGAACTCGGCGCCGCGCATCACCCGCGTCTGCGAGAGCTCGACGATCCCGGCTTCCTGCCGCGCCCGGTGGCCGCCGGCCAGCTGCCTGCGCCAGGACCTGTACCGGGTCTCGAAGCCCCGCAGCCGGCCCTTCAGCTCGACCGCGGACTCGGGATTGCCCACACCCTGCGCCCACGCGTCCAGGTCGGCCAGGCTGGGCGTCTGCTTGCCGTTCTCCAGTTTGGAGACCTTGGAGGGCAGCCAGCCCAGGCTTGCAGGCCAGCTGTCGACCGGTGAGCCCGGCCTCGGTGCGCAGCTCCCGAAGCCGCGCACCGAGGGTGATCCGGGCCTGCTGGAAGTCGGTGCTCACACCGACGACGGTACCTGCGCCTTGAACTCCCTGGCAGGGATCGCGAAGTGCAGGGCAGCGTCCCGGATCTGGCAGCCCTTCAGCACCTCGGCCGGGTCGTCGCTCAGGGCCATGCCGAGGGAGCGGTCACCGTCGAAGTGGAAGATGCCGATGGTGCGGGAGTCGAACAGCCAGAAGTCGCGTTCCGGCAGGCCGTGACGCTGCGCCTCGGAGCGCTGCAGGTACCGGATGTCCTCGCCGGCCTCGACGCTGTCGGTGACGTCCGCCAGCAGGAACCGCTGGTAGTCCGTCGGCGGATCGTCGACCAGGCGGACGCGCCCCACCGTCTTCCGCTGCTCTGTGAGCTGCCGGATCAGGGCCAGCCAGGGGCGCCCGGGGTCGGATACGTCCTCGCCGCGCAGGAACGCCAGTAGTGCCTCGGTCTCGGCGGCGACGCCGTAGGCCCGCCGGGTCTCCCAGCGCCAGGCGGTGTGCTGGAAGCCGTCGCGGAAGAACTCCGTGATGGCGGGGCCGCTGATCAGGTCGGACACGCGGGCTACTCCTTGGGGGCGAAGCGGGTGAGCAGGGCGCGGGGGATGACGACAAACGTCTCGGAGTCCTTGACGTCGCGCAGCTGCTCCAGCGCTTCGGGGTCGGTGAGGCGGTCGCCCTGGACGACGATGTCACCGGTCTCGGTCTCGTACAGGGTGGGGCAGTCGCCGTCCTTGGACGTGGTGCCGAGGAACTTGAGCTTCATGGTGGTCACCCTTTCGCTCGATCCCGGACGTGTTACCGGGCTGCTGCGCACCGTAGCGCCGTCCTGGCGAGGAGTAGTAGATGGCCAACCCCTTCCGGCCTATCACGGAATCATCACACCGTGTGCACAGTCTTCCCATAGCTGGCAGGCTCCCGCCAGGACAAAGCCGCCACCACCCTCACGGAGCCGAGCCATGACCACGCCTGAGTACGGCCAGCCCGCACCCGCACCGAAGTCCAAGGCGAAGGGGTGTGCCGGGATCGGCTGCCTCGCGGTCGTCGCGGTAGCCGTCGTGATCGGCGTCATCGCGGCCATCGGCGGCACCAAAACCACCGTCACCAGCTCCGGACCCGACGCGCCCGCAGCATCCACCACCGGGGCAGGTGCGCCAGCACCCGCACCCGCCAAGCCGAAGACCCTGCTCACGCTCAAGGGCACCGGCATCAAGAACTCGGCGCAGTTCACCGCCGCCGGGAACTGGACCCTCGCCTACACGTTCGACTGCGCCAGCTTTGGCAGCCAAGGCAACTTCATGGTCTCCGACGAAACCGGCATGCCCCTCGTCAACGAGCTCAAGACCAAGGGTGCTGGCTCCAGCCCGCAGTACAACGCTGGGCAGCACCACCTAGAGATCAATAGCGAGTGCGACTGGACCGTCACCGTCACTGGCTGAAGCCAGATCAAGCGAGACCGTGCGAGGCGACCGGAAGGGGCTGCGTGATGTAGCCGACCATGTGGCCCATGTACGGCGTGCCGCGGTCCGCAAGCTGGCCGCCGGGGGCCCTGGCATGGGTCGAGCGGGGCCTCCGCACCTACCCCGCACCAGAACCGGCCCGGCCGTCCGGGTGATGTACGGGACACGGGCGGACGCCCCGGCGTCGCAGTGCTGCGCCGCCTCAGATCTGGCGCAGCGCCTGAGAGCAGGCCTTGCACTCCCACGGGGTGAGGTTCGGCGGGTACCAGCTCGCGCCCGGGCCCTGCGACTGGTAGCTGTGCTTCTCCATCCTCGCAGTGGCCCTGCCGCAGAGCGTCTGGTTAGCGGGATCCTCCGGGACCTCGGGGTCGGTGAGGGCAGCGTGGACCGCTCGAAGGCCGGAGATCACCCAGTTCTTGGCGTCGAAATTGGGTGCGTGCTCCGCTTGCGGCTCGATCATCACGATGACGCCCATGACTCAACGAGCCGCCCCGCCGTCACCACCCGCATCCGGGCACTGGCGGGCAACCGGGACCTCTCGGTTTCACTCTGCGCACCCCGCAGCTCATCGAGATTCCTCTTACACGGCCCGCACAGCGTGCCGTCTACGACGAGCGGGTCAACCCAGGGAGTGAGCCTCTGCGGACGGGCTGAGTGGTCTCCCGCACAGGCTCACAAGGGCCCCTTCGCGGGTGATGTGCCACAGCTGTTCAAGGGATCCGGGCGTGTTGCATTCGTACTGCGCGCGGAGGTCATACATGCCGATCACCTCCGCTCTCAACCGTGCGGCTGGAGGAGCGCTGTGCCACCCAGCGACCACGTCAGTCGGCGAGTGCGGCGGCCAGGGCGTAGACCGGGATGGAGTCGAGGCGGCAGCGCAGGCGGTCGTAGCGCTCGGTCGTGCGGGCGTCGGCGTGGCCGGCCATGGCCTGCACGTCCCGCAGCGATCCGCCGGCCTCGAGCGCCCCGGTGATCGCCGAGTGCGGCAGGCTGTGCGGGTGCAGGTCGGCGACCAGCGCAGCGGGTAGCCCGGCCTTGGTGGCGAGGCGCTTCACCGGACGCCACAGCGCGGGCTCATCCATCCGGCCGTGGTGACCAGAGCGCGCGGCGGTGGCGAACAGCGGGCCGTCCGCACGGCCGTCGAGGTAGGTGTCGACAGCCTCGCCGACCCAGGGTGCAAGCGGCAGGGCCTGGCGCTTCCCACCCTTGCGGGTGACGGTCACGAAGCGGTGTCCACCACGCCAGGACCAGTCACTGACGTCAGCGGCGAGGGCCTCGGTGGTGCGGCAGCCGGTGGTGAGCATCACCGCCGCCAAGGCGAAGGCACGGGCAGAGTGCGCGCGGGCCGCCGCAAGGAACGCCTTCGACTGCGCGGTGTCCAACCAGGCGACCCGGTCCTCGTCGACGCCGACAGGCTGCGGGCGCTTCATCGTCTTGACCGGGTTCGAGGGCCGGGCGTCCTGGTCGACGGCGTAGCTGTAGAAGCTGGACACGGCGGAGAGTCGGCGGGCGATGGTGGTCTCCCCGGTGCGGCGGCTGCCGACGGGCTTGAGGTCGCGGCGCATCGACTCGGCCCACGCTGCGGCTTGAGGGCGGGTGGCCTCGAGGAGGTCGACGCCGTGCTGCCCGAGGAACGCGGCGAACCGGCCGAGGTCCCTGCCGTACGCCTTCCGCGTGTTCTCGGACGTCTGCTCGAGCAGCCATCCCGCGATCAGGTCGAGGGTGAGCGGCCCGGGGCCCGGGAGGGCGAGTGAGGAGTGCGAACTGGCAGAGCGTCAGCATCCATGCCATACAGGATAAGTGGAATTATCCTGTCACTGGTGAGCGTTCGGGCGATGTTCTAGGGCATCGCGTTCTGCTGCCTCTTCGAGGGCGATTCGAAGCTCTCTGCGATGCCTCAACCACTCGGTCGCCGGTCTCGTCCCGCAGATGGGGTGGTGCGAGGAACTTCGGCCAGTTGAACCACGCGACGGTGGCGTGTGCGGCCAACGAAAGCATGAAGCCCGGTATGCACGCACCGGCGATCAACGTGAAGACGGTGTGCGACGTTCCGGTTACAAGGGTGCTCGCGAGTATCGCGGGAAACAGGACGGTAAGACCCAGCGGGAATCCGACGAACGGCAGGATGCCGCGGACGTGTCCGCGGATCACCGACGGGTCCGAGGACTTGGTCAGGTTGATGCGCGGTGCACGGTCGGGGTGGAACCAATAGAGCCACGCCACTCGCGCCATGAACACTGTCATGGTCAGGAAGAACAGCCAGACGAACGCTGCGATGCTGATGTTGGCGACCATGATTCCCCTCGGCGACGGCGCCCTAGTATCAGCTTCGCTTCGAGGGGAGAGTCGGGCGGGGTACCGCTAAGCGGCGTGGCGCGCCGGATGGTCCCTACCCGCGTCTGAGACGGCGGCGGCGAGTACGGTTCCTTCGAGGTGCACTGCAAGACCTCCCTGCGCTTGCCGTCGAGGGCGGCGACTCCGACGGGTCGGGCTTTCCTGACGCTGCGACAGGCGGGGCAGACGACCTTGACGACGGGCGGCCAGGAGGTGCGGGACACCTTGATCAGGTGCGTGCCATGTCGGTTTCCTTCCTGGCTGGGGACGGTTTGGTGATCACGATCTGGCTGCTGTGATCGTGTGGGCTGCCGTATTGGGGTTGGTGGCGGCTACGTTCCGGGGCTATGGCCCCTGGCGGCGACGATCGCCGGCGGGCGGGTTGCACGTGTTCGGGTGGGCTTGCGGGTCACGATTGCGTTTCCTTGATCGTCGGGGATGTTGGTGCTGGACTTGGTCGCTTAGGGTGCCGCCCATGTCTGCTGACTTTCGTAACAAGCCGCTGGCCATGGGGCTTCGGGCCTTGGCCGTCAATGCCATCACCACGCTCGGCTTCCGATTCGGTTCCAACTATTCGTGGGCTACGTCGTTGACGCTCGGTGCGGTGCTGGCGGTGCTGACCGGTGTCGGTGTGGCGTACATGTTCTGGGAGCAGCGGCATCCCGAGATTGCGGCGAAGAAGGCGGAGCGTGCTGCCCGCCGGGCTGCTGGCTGACATATCAGGCACGCGTGACTGCCATCGGGGTCTCCTCCTTGGCAGCCCGGCCAGTCGTCGTCCGACCGGGCTGGTCGTTCAGTCCTGGTTGGGGAGTCATGCGAGCGTGATGCCGATCTTGTTGAGCGCGGCGAGTGCCTTGTGCTCCGAGCCGTAGGTGCGCACGCAGTAGTTGGCGGGCTGGCCCGCGAGCGCGGCGAGGGCGTGGCGAAGTTCGTCCTAGGTGAGCGTCTCGATGAGCTGCGAGCCGGCGTCGAGGGCCTGCTCGGTGTTCTTGACGGCGGCGGTGAAGAGAGCGTGTCCGTGGCCGTCACCGTTGCGAATGATGGCGGAGTAGTTGTTGACGGGGTGCCTTTCGGGGGGTGGACCCTCAGGGGTGGGGCGGGCCTACTTCGCCTGGGCCCGCCCCGATGGGCTTTCTCAGTCGGCGGCGTACGGATCAGGCTGGCCAGGGACGGCGGGCGGCAGGCAGTCGGCCATCATGGCGACCTCTTCGGCCCACATCTCCGCGGTGCCGTCCTGCTCGGCGGCGAGGGCTGGCTGTGGATAGCGCGCATGGCTGCGGTGACCTCGTCGGTCCAGGAGATCCAGAACCGGCCGTCGAGGAGCGTGGCCTTGAAATCGGCGACGGCGGTCGGAGGCCGCTCGCTGCTGACGTAGAACACGTTCACGTTGGGTTCGGCGTGGACGGTGGCGCTCTTCGGCGTCAGGACGCCGGCGATGTACTCGGCGGTCTCCTGCGCGATCCGGTCGCGGGTGGCCTCGGTAGTGTCGGTCATGGTGCTGTTCTCTCCGGCGAGAAGTGGACCGAGACCGGGAAGTTCTTCACGACCAAAACCGGTGAGTGGCTTCACCCGGCGTTCGTCTCGGACGAGTTCAAGCGGCTGTGCGAAGAAGCTGACCTGCCGCCGTTCAACCTGCGGGACCTGACTGTCGGCGCCTCCTACCCCGCTGCGCGACCAGGGCGCTTGCCCAGCGGCAGCCCTTCCTGAAGCTCGATCAGATTCCCTTCCGGGTCCTCCAGATACGCGACCCGCATCCGGTCGCCCGTCGGTTCCGGATCGCGGCTGAACTCCGCCCCCGCAGGATGCGGTGTTCGGCGCCGCTCTCTAAGGAAGCGTGAAGGTTTTGTGAGACCTGCTCTGAAGCGGGTGCGGTTCGCTCCTGGGTGGGGACCGGCGGCTGCCGGGCTCAAGGGACATGGAGGGGAGCGATGATGCGTCGCAGGGTGCGGATGTTGGTGGCGGGCGGGGTGGCCGTCGTGGTGGCTGCGGGGGTCTCCGGGGCGGCGGCCTCGGCCTCGACGCCGAGTCCGGCCGCGGGCAAGCAGGGTCAGCGGCCGTGCCAGGTCGTCGACATGGCGGGGAAGGGCTCGGTTGCGCCGTCGGCGGCGCCCGGGGCGGGGGGTTTTGTCCTCAAGGTGCCTTCGGGAGACGGGAAAGCCAACGTCAAGGCATTGCCGCCGGGCGACGCCGCCGCACTCAAGGCCAAGCTGCAACAACTGGCCAAGGCCGGGAAGCCGGTGGGGCCCGGGGGCACGGCATGCGTGGTGAAGGTCGGCCGGGACCAGGGTCAGCTGGTCGCGGCGCTCGCCGAGCGGCTCGGGGTCAGCGCGGCCGCGGTCGACCGCGCGCTCGCGGATCTGAAGCAGACGGTCCTGGCCAAGGGCGGTGCGCCGACCGGCGCCGCCGCCGTCCAGCTCTTCGCCCATGACCTGGGCGTCTCCACCGGTCAGGCGCAGTCGGCACTGCAGCACCTGTTCGGGGCGAAGCAGGTCGTGGTCGGTGTCCAGCCCGCTGAGTTCGCGGCCGACCTGGCCAAGCAGCTCGGGGTGACCCAGGCGCAGGCCGAGCAGGCGCTCAAGCAGCTGGACGCGCTGTCGGCCCAACCGGGCGGCGTGGACCCGAAGTCGACCGGGTTCGCGGCCGTGGCCACGTCGCTCGGGGTGAGCACGGACCGGCTCGTCCAGGCATTGACCCACGTCAAGCAGGACTTGGGCAAGCAGGAGTTGGCCAAGCAGTCTCCGGGCGGGCCCTCGGGGACGCCCTCGCCCAAGGGCTGACCCCTGGTGCTGCCGGGACGCGCACGTCCCGGCAGCACCACCCTTATGTTCTCTTCACCTGCTCTTGAGAAATGCTGTGCCCATGCGCGTGCTCGTGGTGGACGACGACGAATCGGTGCGGCGGTCGCTGCTGCACGCCCTGGGCCGGGACGGCTACCAGGTCGCGCAGGCAGCCGACGGCCTCGCGGCCCTGGACCAACTGGCCGGCGGGCGGCACGACGCGGTCGTGCTGGACATCCTCATGCCCGCGCCCAACGGCCTTGAGGTCTGCCGCCGGCTGCGTGAACGCGGGGACCGCACCCCGATCCTGATGCTGACCGCGCGGGACCTGGTCGAGGACCGGGTCGCCGGCCTGGACGCGGGAGCGGACGACTACCTGGTCAAACCCTTCGCACTGGAGGAGCTGCGGGCCCGGCTGCGCGCACTGCTGCGCCGGAGCGGGGCGGACCGCGAGCTGCTGCGCTACGCGGACCTCGAAGTGGACACCGCCGCCTGCCGTGCCCGGCGCGGCGACCGGGTGCTGGACCTGACCCGTACCGAGTACGCCCTGCTCGAGCTGTTCCTGCGCAACCCGCAGCGGGTGCTCAGCCGCACCCTGATCTTCGACGCGGTCTGGGGATACGACTTCGGCCACTCCTCCAACGCGCTGTGGGTGTACGTCAGTTACCTGCGCGCCAAGCTGGAGGCCGACGGCGAGCCGCGACTGGTGCAGACCGTGCGCGGGCTCGGATACGTGCTGCGGGAGGAGGCTTGAGCCTGCGCAACCGGGTCGCGCTGGCCGGCGGCGCGGTGGTGCTCGGGATGCTGCTGCTGGCCTCGCTGGTGCTCTACCCCGCCATGGACGCCAACCTCAGCTCCCAGCACGACGGCACGCTGGTGGCCGCCACCGCCGAGGCCCCCAAGCTGATCCAGGCGTTCAAGATGAAGGCCGCCATGGCCGGCCGGCAAGTGGTGATCCCCGCCGGCACCGTCCAAGTCGGCGGGACCACGCTGCAGTTCCTGCTGCCGCCGGTCAGCGCGGGCCCCACCGACGGTTTCGTACCGGTCACCGGCCAGGACGTACAGGTGGCGGCAGGCCAGGGCCCCGCCTATTTCAGCAACGCCGTGCACGACGGCATCCGGTACCGCGTCTACACCGCCCCGCTGGCCGACTCGGGCGGCACGCTCGTGCGCGCGGCGATTCCGCAGTCGCTGGTCGGCGACACCTTGGGGCGGCTGCGCCTGCTGCTGGCCGCGATCGTCGTCGGCGGAACCCTGCTCTCCGCGCTCGGCGCCCGGCTGGCGGCCGGACGCGTACTGCGGCCGGTCCGCCGGCTGACCGAGACCGTCGAGCAGGTCGCCGCCACCCAGGACCTGGGCGCCGTAGTGGAAGCGCGCGGGCGCGACGAGATCGGCCGGCTGGCCCAGTCCTTCGCGGCGATGATGTCGGCCCTGGACGGCTCCGTGCAGGCACAGCGCCGCCTGGTCGCGGACGCCTCGCACGAGCTGCGTACCCCGCTGACCAGCCTCACCACCAATCTCGAACTGCTCCAGGACGGCCCCGGCCTCGCCGATCCCCAGGCCCCGGCCCTCGTCGGCGACGCCCTGCGGCAGGTCGGCGAGCTGACCGGCCTGGTCAACGACCTGATCGACCTGGCCCGCTACGGCCGCGAGTGCGCTCACACCGAGGACACCCGCCTGGACCTGCTCGCCGAACGCGTGGTCGACCGCGCCGCCGCCCGCACCGGACGGGTGCGGTTCCGCACCGAGCTGACGGAGTGTCTGGTCCATGTGGACCCGGACGCGGCGGAGCGCGCCATCGGCAACCTGGTCGACAACGCGGTCAAGTGGAGCCCCGACGGCAGCGAGGTGTCGGTGCGGGTGGAGGCCGACGGCGCGGTCTCCGTCAGCGACCAGGGCCCGGGCATACCCCAGGCGGACCTGCCCTTCGTCTTCGACCGCTTCTACCGCTCCCCTGCCGCCCGCTCGCTGCCCGGCTCGGGTCTCGGCCTCGCGATCGTCCGCCAGATCGCCGAGACCCACGGTGGCCAGGTCAGCGCCGAACCGCTGGCGCGGGGGGTCCAGCTGAGGATGACCCTGCCGCCGGTGACTGCGTAGGAGGGTGCTGAAGATCTAGGCCGGATCAGGGAGCGGCGTCATGCGGCTTCGATTGCAAGGCGGAGGAGGGAGCCAACCGTGGTTGGTAGAGGGCGACCAGGGGGCACCTCCCGCCCGAAGGGTGGGGGAGACAACGCGGCAAGCGCCCGCGGCGGAGCCGCTGTCGTTGCGAGCGCAGGGCGCCGCGAGCCCGGCCTAGATCTTCAGCACCCTCCTTGGGGCCGGTCCGGCCGGACCGGCCCAAGCGCGGAATCGAGCACCGCACGTGGAACACGGCGAACCTACCGGGCTCCGAGGCCGTTGGTTGTTACCGTGGCTCCGTCGTTTTCGCTTGCTGACGGAGGTCACGGAGTATGAGGGCGGTCACCTGCCAGATCTCGATGTCGCTGGACGGCTTCGTCGCCGGGCCCAACCAGAGCGTTGACGATCCGATCGGCGAAGGCGGCATGCGCCTGCACCAGTGGGCCTTCGCGACCGAGAGCTGGCGCGCGCAGCAGGGGCTGGAGGGCGGCGAGCGCAACGCCGACGCGGAGGTCGTCGACGAGGTCGTCCGAGGTGTGGGGGCCTACGTCCTGGGCCGCAAGATGTTCGGCGGCGGCGACGGGCCGTGGGACCAGACCTGGACGGGCTGGTGGGGCGAGGAACCGCCGTACCACGCGCCTGTGTTCGTGCTTACCCACCATCCGCGCGAGCCGCTGACGATGCAGGGCGGCACGACGTTCACTTTCGTCACCACGGGAATCGGGTCCGCGCTCGAGCTGGCCCGGACGGCGGCCGGCGACCGGGATGTCGCGATCGCCGGTGGCGCGAGCACGGTGCGGCAGTACCTCGCGGCGGGGATGCTCGACGAGCTCTACCTCCACATCGTTCCGGTCATCCTCGGGGCGGGCGAGCGACTGTTCGACGATGTCGGCGATCCCACCCTGGAACTTGTCAAGGTGATCGCCTCGCCGACGGTCACGCACGTCAAGTACCGCATCGTTCACGGGAGTTGAGCATACGGCGGACAACGGGCTCGCCCGGGCGGCGGGCGGCGCCGGCGGGACCTGCGACCGGCGTGCCCTCCCCCCGTCGAAGCTCTCAGTTACCGAACGGTAACCGAGCGAGAAAGATGGCGCAGCTACCTAGCGGTAACAAACGGCGGCATGCCACATTCTTGGCGTCACCGGCCGGCGGCTCCCCCACCCAGCGCGCCTTCTGCGCCCTCACGCAGGAGGCCGAACGCAGGAGTTCCGCCGTGTCCAAAAGCTGTGACAGACCCGCGCGTACTCACAGAGCCGGACGGCTCGCCGCCGCCCTGCTCGCCCTCCCCCTCAGCGCCACCGGCCTGCTGGTCGCGGCCGCTCCCGCCCACGCCAGTCCGGTCGCCGGACCGGCCGTCACCGTCTCGATGGGCGACAGCTACATCTCCGGCGAGGCCGGTCGCTGGCAGGGCAACAGCGACTCCTTCAGCGGCAGCCGCGACGGCACCGACCGTGCCTACACCGGCAGCGGCTACGACCCCACCGTCGTCTACGGCAGCACCTACTCGAGCGGGTGCGACCGCTCGGCCTCCGCCGAGGTCGACAGCGCGTTCGGAACCGCCCAGGCGATCAACATCGCCTGCTCCGGCGCCACCACCGCCGACGTCTTCCGCGCCGCCGACGGCGGCCAGACCTTCAAGGGCGAGGCCCCGCAGGCCGACCAGCTGGCGACCATCGCCGCACACCACAACGTCAGTCTGGTCACGCTCTCCATCGGCGGCAACGACCTCGGCTTCGCCAACGTCATCTCCAACTGCGTTCAGGACTACGAGGTCTGGTACTCCTACTGCCAGCCCTCCCAGCAGGCCGCGATCGACTCCGCGATGGGCACCGCGATGGCGAACGTCGGGAAGTCCATCGACGAGATCCGCGCAGCGATGTCCGCCGACGGCTACGCGGCCTCCGACTACCGGATCGTGCTGCAGTCGTACCCCTCCCCGATCCCGCGGAGCGCGGAGAACCGGTACCCCGAGAGCGGCTGGAGCCGCACCGACAACGGTGGCTGCCCGTTCTGGAACGCCGACTCGGACTGGGCCCGCGACACCCTGGTCCCGGAGATCTCCGACCATCTCGCCGCCGTCGCCGCGGCCCGCGGCGTGCAGTTCCTCGACCTGCGCGATTTCCTGCAGGGCCGCGAGGTCTGCTCCACCGCGACCCGACTGGCCGGCTCCACCCAGGCGCCGTCCGCGACCACCAGTGAGTGGGCACGGTTCCTCACCACCGGCGCCACCCAGGGAACCCTGCAGGAGTCCTTCCACCCGAACTACTACGCGCAACTGGCCCTCGGCCGTTGCCTCGCACTGATCCAGGCCCAGCCGACCGGCAACTTCGCCTGCCGCAACACCGCAGGCCAGGACGCATCGGGGGTGTACCTGAGCGGCATCTCCTGACCTCCGCGCACAGTGACAGAAGTGCGGCGTGACAGAGGTTCAGCCCCCGTACTCGCGGCTTCGGGCAGCGTCCGGCCGCCGCAAGGTGCACGCTGGAGAGCGTACGAGCCGGAGGACGACCGGGGGCGATGAGGCATGGGTCTGACCAGTCACAGGGTGCTGGCGCTGTCGGTGGCTCTCTCCGTCCTGACGGTGGTCGGCACGCTGTGGATCTGGCCGCGACTCGCCGTGCACAGCTGGCCCGCGCTGTTCGCCCGGCTCGGCACCATCGTGGTCACGCAGGTCGCGGTGCTGTGCACGCTCGCCCTGATCGCCAACAACTACTTCGTGTTCTACAGCAGCTGGTCAGACCTGCTCGGCACCGGCAACAAGGGACCGGTCAACTTCTCCAGCCCGAATCCGGACAGCAGCGGCGGCACAGGAAGGGGCGGCGGCAACGGCAACGGGAGGAACCCCGGCACCCCTGGCAGCCGCCCGGCCGGAGTCCAGCCCCTCGGCACCGACTACATCCGCGGCATCAACGCCATCAGCCGGGACCCTGCGCAGATCGGCCGACTGGACCAGGTGCGGATCCCCGGCGTGACCAGCGGTCTGTCCACCGACGGATACGTCTACCTGCCCCCGCAGTACTTCCAGCCCGCATTCCGGAACAAGAAGTTCCCGGCGATCATCGCCATGACTGGCTTTCCCGGTGAAGCCAAGAACCTGATCACCAAGCTGAACTACCCGGCCACCGAGCTCCAACTGCTGCAGGACGGCAGGATGACGCCCGCCGTCCAGGTCCTGATGCGCCCCTCCCCGTCGATGCCTCGGGACAGCGAGTGCGAGGACGTCCCCGGCGGCCCGCAGGCGCAGACGTACTTCACCAGGGACGTGCCGCAGGACATCGAGGCCTCATACCGGGTGGCGGGCGGGACGCACAGCTGGGGCGCCATCGGCGACTCCACCGGCGGCTACTGCGCGCTCAAGCTCGCCATGACGACCCCGTCCGTGTTCACCACCGCGGTCGCCCTGTCCGGATACTTCAAGGCCGCCCAGGACATCACCACCGGAGACCTCTTCGGCGGCAGCCGGCAGCGGCGCAACGAGGCTGATCTGAACTGGCGGCTCGGCAACCTCCCGCAGCCTGCGGTGGCCCTGATGCTGGCCACCAGCAAGCAGGACGGAAATTCGTACGCACAGTCACAGGCGTTCGCCGCTGCGGTGCGCGCCCCCATGACCGTGGCAGAGGCGTCGGTCGACAGCGGAGGCCACAACTACACCACGTGGATCAGACTGCTCCCGGTCTCGCTCGAATGGCTCAGCGCCCACCTCACCGGTCCGACCTGACCTCACGGAACGGCCTGCCCACGGACGCGCGCGCCTACGGGAGGGCGTGCGCCGCCCGCGGGTCCAGCAGTCCGGCCAGCAGGTCGCCGTGCCGCTCGACCCGGTGCAGGACTTCGTCGGGGGTGAACGCGAGCTCACTCCCGGCGAGGCCGGCCTCCACGTCGTCCCAGCTGATCGGCGCCGACACCGAGACCGGATCGACCGCGCGGAGGGTGTACGGCGCCGCGGTGGTCTTCGACGTGGAGTTCTGCGACCAGTCGACCAGCACGCGGCCGGTGCGCAGCGCCTTGAGCATCTTGTGGACCACCAGGTCGGGGTGATCGCGTTCCAGACGTTGGGCGACTCGCTTGGCGTATCCCAGGACCGCCTCGCCGGTGGCGCCCGCGATCGGGGCGTAGAGGTGCAGGCCCTTGGAGCCGGAGGTCTTGACCCAGGCGGTGAGTCCGTCGTCGGCCAGGCGCTCGCGGGTCAGCAGGGCGACGGCGCAGCACTCGGCCATGCCGGCGCCCGGTCCGGGGTCGAGGTCGATCACCAGCCGGTCGTGCCGCTCGGGGCCACCGGTGGTGGTCCACTGCGGGACGTGGATCTCCAGCGCGTAGAGGTTGCCCAGGGCCACGAGGTCGCCCAGCGTCTCGACGACGACGTTCCGTTTTGGTCCCTCCTTGCTCGGCACGGGGGCCGTGCCCACCCACTCCGGCAGGCCGGGCGGCGGGTTCTTGGCGTAGAAGCGCGGCCCGTCGATGCCCTCCGGAAAGCGGACGAAGGAGGCCGGACGCCCTGCGGTGTGCGGGAGCAGTACGGGGGCGATCATCGCGAGGTAGTGCAGGGCCTCACCCTTGGTGAACCCCGGCCACAGCAGTTTGTCCAGGTGGGACAGGGCGAGGAGGTGACCATCGACCTGCGTGGGCGTCTTTCCCGGCATAGCCTTTAATTCTCCCCGAAAGGGGCGAATCGTGCGTCATGCTCCATCGAGTGCGCGATCCCGGGTACGTCGGCGGGGGTGTGAGAAACGGAGTGGATCGTGCCGCGTTCCATCTGGACCGGATCCATCAGCTTCGGGCTGGTGAGCATCCCGGTGAAAGTCGTGTCCGCCACCAGTTCCGAGCACACCGTGCGCTTCCGCCAGCTCCACAAGGAGGACCTCGGCCAGGTGCGCTACCGCAAGGTCTGCGAGCTGGACCAGGAGGAGTTGGCCGCTGACGACATCGTCCGCGGCTACGAGGCCGCCGACGGGCGCATCGCGGTGGTGACGGACCCGGATCTCGCCGACCTGCCGCTGCCCACCGCGCACACCATCGAGGTCTCCGGCTTCGTCGAGATCGACACGGTGGACCCGCTGCGGCTGGGCAAGTCCTACTACCTGACCCCCGACAAGACCGGCGCCAAGCCGTACACCCTGATGCGCGAGGCCCTGCGCCGGAACGGGAAGGGCGCGGTGGCGAAGCTGGCGATGCGCGGCCACGAGATCCTGGCCCTGATTCGGGTCCACGACGACATCCTGCTGATGACCCAGCTGCTCTGGCCGGACGAGATCAACTCCACGCAGGGCATCGCCCCCGAGGGCAGGGTCACCGTGACCGACCCCGAACTCGACCTCGCCGACGTACTGATCGACACGCTCGGCGCCGCGGACCTGGACGCCTACAGCGACGACTACCTGGCCGCGGTGGAGGAACTGGTCGCGGCCAAGCTCGAGAACGCCACGGTCCGCACCCCCGCGACGACGGAGGCGCAGGCCCCCCAAGGCAAGGTCGTGGACCTGATGGCGCTGCTGCAACGG
Source organism: Streptacidiphilus sp. MAP12-16 (assembly GCF_041262165.1). NCBI lineage: Bacteria > Bacillati > Actinomycetota > Actinomycetes > Kitasatosporales > Streptomycetaceae > Streptacidiphilus > Streptacidiphilus sp. MAP12-16. The sequence goes on along the minus strand of NZ_JBGCBY010000011.1, from coordinate 67,819 downwards.
AGCGTCTCCGCTGCCCGGGACTCCCGCCGGTCCGCCGACGACGAGCAGCCGGAGCAGGTCGAGCGGCCCGAACGTTCCCGCCGCCGGCCGGCCGCGGAGCAGACCGCGACCGGGTCCAGCGGCGGTCGGGCACGCAAGTCCACCGCCGACCGCCATCTGCAGTCCGCGCCCGAACCCAGCCCCAAGGCGGCGACCGCTCGCAAGTCGACCGCGAGGACCGCGGCGAAGAAGGCCGGCGAGAAGAAGGCCACCGAGAAGAAGACCGCGGAAAAGAAGACGCCGGCGCCGGCAAAGAAGACCGCCACCCGTAAGGCGTTGTGATGCCCCGAAGCGACGCGGTGAAGGCACCGGTTGACCTGCCGGTGCTGGACCCGATGCTCGCCAGCGCCGGAACGCTGCCCCGGGACCGCGACCAGTGGGCTCTGGAGTGCAAGTGGGACGGCATGCGGACCCTCGCGTACCTCGACGGTGCCGGGGGCCTGCGCCTGGTGTCGCGCAACGGCAACGACGCCACCGACCGCTACCCCGAACTCGGGGTGCTGCCGGAGCTGCTGCCGGGCCGTGACCTCATTCTGGACGGCGAGATCGTCGCCTTCGACCCGAGCGGCAGACCCTCCTTCGGGCAGCTCCAGGAACGCATGACGCTGCGCAAACCGGCCGCGATCAAGTCGGCGATGCACGAAATCCCGGTCACGCTGATGGTGTTCGACCTGCTGTGGCAGGACGGTGTCCGCACCACCGACCTTCCCTACGCCGGACGCGGTACGCTCCTGGACTCCCTGGACCTGCGCAGCCGGCATGTGCACGTGCCGCCCGGCTGGCCGGGCGAGGCCGCCGACGAGGCACTCGCCTGGACGGAGGCGATGGGACTGGAGGGGGTGATCGCCAAGCGGCTGAACTCGCGGTACCGGCCGGGGGTGAGGTCCCGCGAGTGGATCAAGATCAAGCACGTGCACAGCCTCGACGTCGTCGTGGGGGCGTGGGTGCCCGGCGGCCCGGACGGCGACATGGTCAAGGCTCTGCTCGTGGGTGTCCCCGGCAAGGGCGGCCTGCGCTACCGCGGCGCGGTCGGCACCGGCTTCTCGCAGGTCGAACGCCGCGCTCTGGCCGCGGTGCTGCGTCGGCTGGACGCCAGGACCTCGCCGTTCACCGATCCCCTGGACGGTCTGGACCGGGGCGAACTGGTCCGCTGGGTGCGCCCGGAGCTGACCGGCGAGGTCGAGTTCGCGGAGCTCACCGACCGCGGGCGGCTGCGCCAGCCGGTCTGGAAGGGACTGCGGGGACAGCTCCAGGACGAGCCTCCGTGGGATTGGTCAGGATAGTTGTCCCTTGGTCGCGATATCTGTCACTCCGCCGACGCCCACCATGGGTGCCGGACTTGAGAGTAGAAAGGAAGGATGGGAAGACCGGCAGTCGTCGTGCTCTACGTGTTCGCGCTGGTAGCCGTCGTGGTTGGCGTGGACGTCCTGTTCTTCAGGCACCAGTTCTGGGAGCGGCTGATGGTGAACATCGGAATCGTCCTGGTGTTCGCAGCGTTCTATTTGAGGTTCCTGAAGCGTTCATGAGCGCAGCCGCCGCAATGCGGCTCGCCCGGCGGGCGGGTGATCAAGCCTGACCGGGTCAGGTCCGGCCGAGGCCGCGTCCATGAGAAACGCCGAAACCGTACCGGACTTCTGCTGTGCGTTCCCGCGGCCCGCGCAGCGCTAGCGTTGGGTCCCATGATCGTATGGCTCAACGGCACCCACGGCGCGGGCAAGACGACGACCAGTGCACTCGTGCAGCAGCTGATCCCGGATTCACGGGTGTTCGACGCCGAGAAGGTCGGCGAGACACTCATGGACATCACGCCGGGGCTGCCCGGGACGGACAACTTCCAGCACTGGCCGCCGTGGCGGCCACTCGTAGTCGAGACCGCCCGCCGCGTACTCGACTACACCGGCGGCACTCTGGTGATGCCCATGACTGTCCTGGTCGAGCAGTACTGGCGCGAGATCAGCACCGGCCTCGCCCAATATGCCATTCCGGTACGGCACTTCGTCCTCCACGCTGACCAGGACACGCTCCGCGGGCGCATCGAGGGGGACACTCTTCTCGGCCCCTCCCCGTTCCGTCTCACATACCTTGAGCCCTACGCCGAGGCGGCCCGCACGTGGCTACACGGCGAGGCCGAGGTCGTCGACACCTCGCACCTCACGCCCGCCCAGGCCGCCCTGCGGATCGCAGAGGCCGTCAAGAGTTGAGGTCCGCCCGCCACCCGACCAGGGGCCCGGCTCAGCCCGGCACCGCGGCGTCATCTACCCCGAAAAGTCGCACGGCCGTAGTCGATTGAGTGCGGGCAAGGCCGGGCGCAGAGCAGCTCAGCAGCGGATTTCCGGTCGATTGACTGCCCGAGGTCGGCTCGGCGGCTGCTGCTAGCGAAGGTCCGCGGCTGCCGCGCGGAGTTCGTCGAGTGCGGCTCGCGTGTGGGTCGCCAGCTCGCCGGGGTCCTGGTCGCGGTCGGGGTCGGCCCACTGGCTGAATCCGAGCTTGAACGCGAGCACGCCGAGTTCGGCGGCCACCTGCGCCGTGGGTTCTTTGACATCGCGTCTCTTCAACGCATCGACCATCGCCGCGGCCATGCCGATGCTCTTCAACGCGTCGCGCTTCTGCAACTCCTCGTTCGCCTCGATCGCCGCGCGCAGCAGCGGGCTGAGCTCGCGGTTGAACGATGTCATCTCGGCCGATGCGCGCTCCAGGCCGGCCTCGACGGCCGTCATTGGCGTCGCATCCGCGGGAGCGGCATCGATGCCCTCGGCCAGCAGGCGGCTGAGGGCCTTCTGCCCCGCTGTGAGGATCTCCCGCTTGTCGGCGAAGTGGCGGAAAAAGGTGCTCCTCGTGAGACCTGCCCGCTCGGAGATCTGAGCGACCGTCGTGTCGTCATAGCCCTGCTCGGCGAACAGGCCGAGCGCCGCCACGACCAGGCGCTGGCGCGCATCAGGCTTCCATCTCGGCATATGGCCAGTCTAGACGATGCGACATGTGTCGCATCGCGGTGTACGGTGATGGGACACATGTCGCATCACTTTTCGGAGCTCACCATGCGCGTCTTCATCACCGGCGGAACGGGCCTGATCGGCTCGGCCGTCGTCGCCGAACTGCTCGCCGCAGGCCATTCGGTCACTGCCCTCGCTCGTTCCGACGCCTCTGCGGCAACCGCCCGAGCCGCCGGCGCCGAGGTGCTCCGCGGAGGGCTCACCGACCTCAAGGTGCTGCGAACCGGCGCGGAACAGGCAGATGGCGTGGTCCACCTCGCCTTCAGCAACGACTTCAGTTCGCCCGAGGCACTCGCCCAAGCGATCGCCGAGGAAGGCGCCGCGCTCGCGACGCTCGGCGACACCTTGGTCGGCACGCACCGGCCGCTCGTCACCGTGTCGGGCACGCCCTACGTGCCGGGACGCGCATCGACCGAGGACGACCCGTCGCCGACCGATGGACCCGTCGGCGGACGTAGCCAGTCGGTCAACCGCGTACTCGAACTCGCCTCGCGCGGCGTGCGCAGCACAGCAGTACGGCTGCCGCGCACAGTCCACAACCAGGGCCGGGGCGGGTTCGCCGGACTGCTCACCGACATCGCCCGCCGCACCCACGTCGCCGGCTACCCCGGCGATGGCGCGCAGCGCTGGCCGGCCGTCCACGCGCTCGACGCCGCCGTCCTGTTCCGGCTCGCGTTGGAGAAGGCGCCGGCCGGAAGCTCGTGGCACGCCGTTGCCGACGAAGGTGACGCGGTACGCAACATCGCTGCGGTCATCGGGCGGCGGCTCGACCTCCCGGTCGAGTCGGTGCCGCAAGAACGCTTCGGTCCCCTCGGCCCGATCTTCGCGACCGACCAACCCGCATCCAGCGGTCACACCCGCGCCGCTCTCGGCTGGGAGCCGACGCACCCGAGCCTGCTCGACGACCTGGAGAACATCGAAGCCTGAGTCCGCTGCCGGACTGACCGGCGGTCGCAAAGGAACGCGGGCCTCGCTCGCCCGCCGAGCGGGGCCCGGACCTGCTACTGCACAGCAGGCGGCAGGCGGCCGGGCAGTGAGGTCAGGCCGGGTCAGGCCAGTGCTTTCCGTACCCGGGCCCACAGTTGCTGGTCCACCGCGCCGACCCGGCGGCGGAAGTCCTCGAGCGGGACCTCGCGCGACTCGTCAGTCTCCAGCCAGCTCTCGCGGTGGTCGCGGTCACCCACCGTTCCCGGCGGCAGCGGGAGGACGCCGGGGCGCTCGGCATGGTGCTTGCTCGTGATCTTCAGCACCGTCGCCGCGCGGGCACTGCGGTGCAGCACCAGGCAGGGGCGGTCCTTGGACCCCGGCCCGTCCTCGAACGGCACCTGGGCCCACCAGATCTCGCGCGGCTCAGGAAGCCGGGACGGCGCACCTCGGGACGGGCCCCTGACCGGGCCCGTGGACGGGCGGCCCGGCGGGCGCGTCGACCGCGGGCGCTGGCCGCCGGGCCGGGCGGAGCCGCCGCCGCGCCGCCTGCCGTAGCCGAACACGCCGGCCGCCAGTACCGCCGCCAGCGCGAGCACCGCGATCAGCGCTCCCGCGCCTCCCGCACTCCCGTGTCGGGCGGCGGCCTCGAGCAGTTGAGCGTGCGTCATCCCTGGTCCCCATCCTCGTTGCCACGTCCGCTCGCACCGGAACAACGCCGAAGGCCCCGGCGGCGTGCCGGGGCCTTCGGGTGAAGCTCCTCCAATTGGACTCGAACCAATAACCTGCCGATTAACAGTCGGCTGCTCTGCCAATTGAGCTATGGAGGATCGTCCACTGCACCGGGACCGGACCGTCGTGGTCGACCTCGGCAGCTCCCCCAATTGGACTCGAACCAATAACCTGCCGATTAACAGTCGGCTGCTCTGCCAATTGAGCTATGGGGGAAGGTGCGGCTTCGTCGGCCCTGCTCCGTCGAGCTGGGCGGCGGCGTCTGCTGCGGGTCATACATTAGCGCACGTAGGGGGGTGCTCCGCCAATCCTTACCCGGACGACCGGCCCGCCCCGGCCCGGCCCCGGCTCCGCCGCGACCGGCGGGAGTGGGTTCGCCGGCGGGTCGCCGGGGTAGGCGTCAACGGATGGGCAGCCGAAGGCACGGACCGGCGCGGCAGCCGTACGGTCCGCGGCAGGCCCCCGTAGGCTCCCCACGAGTGATCGGCGCGGACGCGGACTCGCGCGCGGACGGCCGTACGGACAGAGGTGGAGGCGACATGCGCAAGCTCCCTTTCATCGCGGGACTGGCCATCGGCTACGTACTTGGCACCCGCGCCGGACGCGAACGCTACGAGCAGCTCCGCAAGACCGCCCGTGATCTCTCGCAGACCCCGGCCGTGCAGTCGGCCGCCCGGAACACCAAGCAGGCTGCGGGCTCCGCAGCCGGCAAAGCCGCGGACGCGGTCGCCGGGAAGGTCGGCGACAAGCTGCCGAGCGCGGTGATCGAGCGCGTCCCCTACCTCCGGGACCGCGCCACGGCCGGTACCTCGACCGGCGACACCGACGCGTGGGGCAGCCCCGGAAAGTAGCGCCGCGGAGACGCGGGCGGCGTGCGAGTGCGGCATGATCTCGTGATATGGCGATATCGGCTGGCATCGACTGTTCCACCCAGTACACAAAGGTCGTCATCTGCGACACCGACACCGGCGCGGTGCTGCGGGAGAATCGCGCTCCGCACCCCGGCGCGACGACCTCGGCCACCGCCGGCGGCACCGTCGCAGAGATCGACCCGCAGGCGTGGTTGCGCTCGCTCGGCGCAGCCGCGGCCGACGGAATGCTCGAAGGCGTGCGCGCGATCGGCGTCAGCGCGCAGCAGCAGGGCCTGATCGGCCTGGACGCCGGCGGGGTGCTGGTACGTCCGGCCCTGCTGCGCCACGATCCGCGCTCCGCCGCCGCGGCCGCCCAACTGGTGTCCGAGCTCGGCGGCCCCGCCGCCTGGGCCGAGGCCGTCGGGAACGTGCCCAACGCGGGATCCACCGTCGCCAAGCTCCGCTGGCTGGCCGAGCACGAGCCGCAGGCGGCCAAGCGCGTCGCCGAGGTCCTGCTCCCCCACGACTGGCTGGTCTGGCAGCTGCTGGGCCATCCCGCGCGAAGGACCACGGACCGCGGCGACGCCTCGGGGACGGGCTACTGGTCGTCGCTGACCGGCCAGTACCGGAGCGACCTGCTCACCCTGGCGCTCGGTCACGAACCCGCGGTGCCGGACGTGCTGGGCCCCGCCCAGCCCGCCGGGCACAGCCCGGAGGGGCTGCTGATCTCCGCGGGGACGGGCACCACCATGGCCACCGCCCTGGGCCTCGGTCTGGGCGCCGGCGACGTCGTGGTGTCGCTGGGCAGCACCGGCACCGTCTACGCCGTCCACGACAAGCCCCTGGTCGACGCCACTGGCACCATCACTTCCTACGCCGACGCCTCCGGGCGCCACCTGCCGCAGGTCGGGACGCTCAACGCAGCGCGGGTGCTGCGGGCCACGGCCGAACTGCTCGGCACCGACGCGGAGGGGCTGAGCGATCTGGCGCTGCGCTCCACACCCGGCTCGTACGGCCTGGTGCTGCTCCCCTACCTGGACGGTGAGCGGACCCCGAGCCTTCCGCGCGCGGCGGGAACCCTGGCCGGTCTGCGGATCGACTCGATGCGGCCCGAGCATCTGGCCCGAGCCGCCGTCGAAGGCATGCTGTGCGGTCTCGCGGACGCGCTCGACGTGCTGCGGGACCGGTCGGTGCGGGTCCGCCGGGTGTTCCTGACCGGCTCCGCCGGGCGGCTCGCCGCCGTGCAGAGCATCGCGCCGCTGGTGCTCGGCGTGCCGGTGGTGATCCCCGCGCCGGGCGACTACGCCGCCCTCGGGGCGGCCCGGCAGGCGGCCTGGTCGCTGGCCGGGACGTCCGTACCGCCGCAGTGGCCGCTGCGCGACGCGGTCACCGTCGACCCCGGCGAGGACGTCGCGGTGGGCAGAGCGGTGCGGCAGCAGTACGCGGCGGTACGTGCGCAGATGCATCCCGAGCTGGGCTGACCGGCGGTCGGCCGGCTCGGGGCGGAGGCGCTCAGTCCAAGTAGCCGCGGAGCTGGTCGGCGAAGGCGTGGTCGCGGAGCTTGTTGAGGGTCTTGGACTCGATCTGGCGGATGCGCTCGCGGGTGACGCCGAACAAGCGCCCGATCTCCTCCAGCGTGCGCGGCCGGCCGTCGACCAGCCCGTAGCGGAGCTGGACGACTCTGCGCTCGCGCTCGCCGAGGGTGGACAGCACCGCTTCCAGGTGCTGCCGCAGCAGCATGAACGCGGCGGACTCGACCGGCGAGGCGGCGTCGCCGTCCTCGATCAGGTCGCCCAGCGCGACGTCGTCCTCCTCGCCGACGGGCGCGTGCAGCGACACCGGCTCCTGAGCGAGCCGCAGCACCTCGACGACGCGCTCGGGCTGCAGCTCAAGGACAGCGGCGACCTCGGTCGGGGTGGGCTCGTATCCGCGCTCCTGGAGCAGCCTGCGCTGGACCCGCACCACCCGGTTGATCAGTTCCACGACGTGCACCGGGACGCGGATCGTCCGTGCCTGGTCGGCCAGGGCGCGGCTCATCGCCTGGCGGATCCACCAGGTGGCGTAGGTGGAGAACTTGTAGCCGCGCGCGTAGTCGAACTTCTCGACGGCGCGGATCAGGCCCAGGTTGCCCTCCTGCACCAGGTCGAGCATGGTCAGACCACGGCCCACGTAGCGCTTCGCCACGGAGACGACGAGACGCAGGTTGGCCTCGATGAGCCGCCGCTTGGCGATGCGGCCGATCACGATGATGCGGTCGAGGTCGTCCGCCAGACGTTCGTCCGGGGTGCCGTCGAGGCCGACGAGACCTCCCGTACCGCCCAGGCCGGCATGGGAGTTGAGGTACTCCTCGGCGAACAGTCCGGCTTCGACCTGGCGGGCGAGTTCGACCTCGTCGACCGCGGTGAGGAGAGGGATGCGACCGATCTCGCGGAGGTACTGGCGGAAGAGGTCGGCGGAGGGGCCCGCCGTGTCGTCGAGTGCGGGTGCGGGCTCGTCGGCGCGGGTCTCGACGGGCCGGTCGGCGGGCGGGTCCTCGGGCAGGTCTGCCGGAAGGTCGACGGGGAGGTCGGGCAGGTCGGGTAGGTCGGCGGGCACCTCGGCGGGGTCGACGGAATCCAGGGCGGCGAGCTCCTCCGGCGTGGGCACTGTCTCGGGAGGCTGGTCGTCGGGTGGCTGGCCTTCGGGCGGCGGGAGAGTGTCCTGGGGGGCTGGTCGGACGGCCGTGGCGAGGTCCACGTCCTTCCCTTCCGGCGCCGGGGGTCGCTCTGCGGACGAGGAGGTCGGCGCCTGCTGGCCGGAGCTGCGGCTGGGACAGAGGCTGTGACGTGTGCTGTGACCGGTGCGGGCGGCGCCTGGCATCGGAACGTCGGGGGCCTCGCCGCCCTCCGTCCGGGACGCGGTAGGCGAAGATCCGCCGGGGTCGACGGTCCCGCGCTCAGATGATTGGGGCACCACAACCCAGTGTGCGCCCCCGCTGACGCTCAGGCAGAGATGTGTGCGTGCACTTTCTGCAGCGCGCCGCAGGCGTTTCCCGGGCCGCCGCGCCGTCGGTCAGAGGGCAGCGGCACCGCGTTCGCGCAGCGCCTGGCCGTACTGCTGGAGGGCCCACAGCTCGCCCTGGACGGCCGCGAGTTGCTCGGGAGTGGCGCGCGGACCGAGCCGCTGGAGGTGCGCCCGGCAGTCGGCGATCCGGCGGTCCACGGCCTGGAGCCGCAGCTTGACCAGGAACTCTCCGGCGTAGATGGCGTCGGCGGTGCGGCGGGTGCGGACGGGTTCGACGGTGAGCTCGGTGATCAGTCCGCGCACGGCGTCGTCGGGCGCGGCCGCGCGGACCAGCGCCGACCAGGCGTCCGGCGCGGCGGCCCCGGTGGCGGCGCCCCCGGCGGCGGCGACGGCGGCCCGCACCGTGGCGTAGGGCGGGGTGGGGAACTCGTCCTCGGTGTAGAAGTCGAAGGTGGGGGCGACCAGGGCCGGGTACTGGAGGGCGAGCTTCAGCAGCTCCCGTTCGACGAACTGGGCCGGGTCGCGGGGGTTGAGCCGGAACGCGGGGCGGCGCGGCGCGGTGGTGGGAGTCGGCGCGCCGACGGCGCGCCGGTCGCCGGGGCGGTCGCCCGGACGGTTGCCGTTGCGGTCACGCTGCTGCTCGTCCCGCTGCCGCTGCCAGCGGGCGAGTTGGTTGACCCGGCGGACCACGAACTGCTCGTCCAGGATGCCGACCATCCCGGCGAGCTGGACCGCGTAGTCGTGCTGGATCGAGCCGTCCTTGATCCGCGCGACGATCGGCGCGGCCTGCTCCAGGGCGGCGGAGCGGCCCTCCGCCGTCTCCAGGTTGTGCTGGGCGACGGCGGCCCGGATGGCGAAGGCGAACAGCGGCACCGGGTTCTCGATCAACGCTCGGACGGCTTCGTCCCCCTGGGCCAGGCGCAGTTCGCACGGGTCCATGCCGCCGGGGCTGACCGCGATGGAGGTCTTGGCGGCGAACTTCTGGTCGTCCTCGAAGGCGCGCAGTGCGGCCTTCTGGCCTGCGGCGTCGCCGTCGAAGGTGAACACGACCTCGCCCCGGTACTGCGAGGTGTCCATCAGCAGCCGCCGGAGGATCTTGATGTGGTCCTCGGCGAAGGCGGTGCCGCAGGTGGCCACGGCGGTGGTGACGCCCGCGAGGTGACAGGCCATCACGTCGGTGTAGCCCTCGACCACGACGGCCCGGCCGGTCCTGGCGATGTCCTTCTTGGCGAGGTCGATGCCGTAGAGGACGTGGGACTTCTTGTAGAGCGGGGTCTCCGGAGTGTTCAGGTACTTGGGGCCCTTGTCGTCCTCGCGGAGCTTGCGCGCGCCGAAGCCGATGACCTCGCCGGTGATGTCCCGGATCGGCCAGATCAGCCGGCCCCGGAACCGGTCCATCGGCCCGCGGTTGCCCTCCGAGCAGATGCCGGAGAGCAGCAGCTCGCGGTCGGTGTAGCCACGGCCGCGGAGGAAGCGGGTGAGGTTCTCGAAGCCGCCGGGGGCGTAGCCCAGGCTGAAGTGCGCGGCGGCGTCGGCCTCGAAGCCGCGTTCCTTGAGGAAGCGGCGGCCGATCTCCGCCTCGGGGCTGCTCAGCTGCTCGGTGAACCACACGGCGGCGATCTTGTTGATCTCCAGCAGGCGGGTGCGCTCGCCCTGCTGGCGGCCCGGCTGGTAGCCGCCGCCCTCGTAGCGGAGGGTGATGCCCACCTGCGCGGCGAGACGTTCCACGGTCTCGACGAACGACAGGTGTTCGATCTTCATGACGAAGCTGAGGGTGTCGCCGCTCTCCTGGCAGCCGAAGCAGCTGAAGACACCCTTGCTCGGGCTGACGTAGAAGGACGCGGACTTCTCGTCGTGGAACGGGCACAGACCCTTCAGCTGACCGCCGCCGCCATTGGTGAGCTGGACGTACTCCCCCACGACAGCGTCGATCCGCACGGCGGCTCGCACCGCCTCAACATCTTCGTCCCTGATCCGCCCGGCCACGTCTCGCAGTGTACGGCCGGGGGCTGACAGGGTTCGACGGGTCAGAGGTCGGCCAGGGGGGTCCCGGGGTCGGCGAGGCGGTCGGGGTCGATCGGGCGGGCGGAGCGGATGAGCTGCTGGATGCTGCCCGCCACGTCCCAGACATTGACGTTCATCCCGGCCAGCACCCGGTTGTCCGGCCCCTGCCAGAAGGCGATGAACTCGCGCTTGCCCGCGTCGCCGCGCACCACCACGTGGTCGTAGGAGCCGGGGGCGGCGAATCCGGAGTACTCCATGCCGAGGTCGTACTGGTCCGAGAAGAAGTAGGGGACGCGGTCGTAGACGACCTCCTGGCCGAGCATGGCGCGGGCGGCGGCGGGGCCGCCGTTGAGGGCGTTGGCCCAGTGCTCGACCCGCAGCCGCCGGCCGAACAGCGGGTGCTCGGCCGAGGCCACGTCACCGGCGGCGAAGACCGCCGGGTCGGAACTCCGCAGCGAGGCGTCGACGGCGATGCCCGCGCCGTCCGCAGCCTCGGCGATCGCGAGACCCGCGGCCTCGGCCAGCGCCGTCTGCGGGGCGGCGCCGATGCCGACGAGAACGGCGTGCGCGGGGTGCTCGTCCCCGTCGTCGGTGTGCGCGGCCAGCACCATGCCGTCCTCGCCCTCGATACCGGTGACGGAGGCGCCGAAGTGGAACTGCACGCCACGGTCCTGGTGCAGCTGTGCGAAGAACGAGCCGAGCTCGGGCCCGAGTGCCCCGTACAGCGGGGTGGGCTGAGGCTCGACGACGGTGACCTCCGCGCCGTAGCCACGGGCCGCCGCGGCGACCTCCAGGCCGATCCAGCCCGCGCCGATGATCAGCAGCCGCCCGTTCTCCCGGCCCAGGGTCTGCAGGGTGGCCCGCAGCCGCTCGGATTCGGAGAGCTTCCGCAGGTAGTGGACGCCGCCCAGGTCGACGCCGGGGACGTCGAGGCGGCGCGGGGCGGAGCCGGTGGCGAGCAGCAGCCGGTCGTAGCCGAGGACGGTGCCGTCCCCGAGGTGGACCGCGCGAGCGGCCCGGTCCAGCAGGGTGACCGGCGAGCCGAGTCGCATCTCGACCTCCTGCGCGGCGTACCAGTGCGAGTCGTGCACGAAGAGGTCGGCCCGCGGCGTGTTCGCCGCGAGGTAGCCCTTGGACAGCCCCGGCCGCTCGTACGGGGGCTCGCGCTCCTCCCCGACGAGGATCACCCGGCCGGTGAAGCCCTCGGCGCGCAGGGTCTCCGCCGCCTTGGCCCCGGCGAGCCCGGCACCGACGATGACATGGGTCTCGTGTGCGTCCACCACGGATGGTCTCCTGTCGGGTCATGGAACTGTGCTCAGCAGCGTCCCGCACCCGGAGGGAACGGTGAAGGGTGCGAACCTGTCGGGCTGCTGCCCGGCCGGGCCCGGCTAACGGGTGGTCAGCGCGCGATGTCGGGCCGCGGCCGACGCGTCGGTGAGGGTCGCGATCTGGTCCACCACGGCCCGCAGCCGGGCGGCGTCGTCCCGTGCCTCCTCGTACAGCGCACGGAAGACCGGGTCCAGGCCCTCCGGAGCGGCGTCGACCAGCACCTCCGCGAGCTCGCGGATCACGGTGCGCTGCCAGGTGCGCAGTTGCTCCTGGTCGTCGCGCTGCATGACGTAGCGGTCGGCGACGGCCTTCAGCACCGCGCACTCCAGCCGCACCCCGCGCGGGACGATCAGGTCCGCCCGGTAGCGGCTGAGCGGCCCCGGACCGTACTCGGCGCGGGTGGCCTGCTCGGCGGCGGTGCAGAAGCGGCCGATGAGCTGGCTGGTGGCGTCCTTGAGCGTGGCCCGGCCCCGGGCGGAACCGTCGTAGCTTCTGGGCCACCATTCCTCGTCCTGGAGCCGGTCCAGCGCCTCGGCGAGCTCGTCGGGTTCGGCGTTCGGGGCGTAGCGGGCGGCGACCAGGAACAGTTCTTCGCGTTCCTGCGGGGAGTGCAGGGCGGCCGGGGCGACATGGCCGGCGTGCAGGCCGTCCTCCACGTCGTGGACGGAGTAGGCGACATCGTCGGACCAGTCCATCACCTGGGCCTCCAGGCAGCGCCGGTTGGCCGAGGCGCCCTGGCGGAGCCACTGGAACACCGCGAGGTCGTCCTCGTAGACGCCGTACTTGTGCGGAAACTCCGGGTGGCTGCCGCGGGTCCAGGGGTACTTGGTCGCGGCGTCCAGCGCGGCGCGGGTGAGGTTCAGCCCGACGCTCCGACCTGACGCATCGTCAGTACTGCGCCGTGGTTCCCCGCCGTCGGTGCTGCGCCGTTGTTCCCCTCCGGCTCCGCCGTCAGTGCTGCGCCTTTGTTCCCCTCCGGCTCCGCCGTCAGTGCTGCGTCTCTGTTCCCCTCCGGCTCCGCCGTCAGTGAAGCGCTTCGGCTCCAGTCTGGTGAGGATGCGCAGGCTCTGCGCGTTGCCCTCGAAGCCGCCGCAGCCGGCGGCCGCTCGGTCGAGGGCCTGTTCGCCGGTGTGCCCGAACGGGGGGTGGCCGATGTCGTGGGCGAGGCAGGCGGTCTCCACCAGGTCGGGATCGCAGCCCAGGGCGGCGCCGAGCTCCCGGCCGACCTGGGCGCACTCGAGCGAGTGGGTCAGCCTGGTGCGCGGGAAGTCGTTGGCGAGCGGAGCGACGACCTGCGTCGTGCCGGCGAGTCGGCGCAGCGCGGCGGAGTGCAGCACGCGGGCGCGGTCACGCTGGAACGCGGTACGGCCGGGACGCTTGTCCGGCTCGTCCACCCAGCGGGCCTGGGCCGCGGCGCTGTACTCGGAACTGACGTGATCCCTGTTCTTGTCGTCCATATACCCGCAACCGTAGCCCGGGGGTAGGACAGCCCAGGCCAGACACGCTTCAGACAGTTCGGTCCGGGTCCGCTCAGACCGCGGCGCGGATCGCGCCGAGACGGTTCGCGGCGGCGCTGTCGCGAGCGACGTCGTAGCGGTCCAGCAGCAGCCGCGCCATCGCCTGCTGCGCGCCGAGTGGCGGCGCGACCAGCCAGGGTGCCGCACCGGCGGCGAGGGACGCGAACTCGCCGGGGGCGGTGAAATAGGAGGAGACCGCGATCCGCCGGTAGCCGCGTTCCCGCAGCGCGGCCACGGCCTGCGGCACGCTGGGCGCCGCGGCGGAGACGTAGGCGGGGACGACGGGGACGTGCAGCCGCGCCGCGAGCAGCAGCGCCTGAGTCTGCGCGTCCTTGGCCGAGGCGGGGTCCTTGGACCCGGAGGCGGCGAGGACGACCGCGTCGCGGGCGTCGCGGCGACGCTCCCTGGTGACCTCGGGGTCGTCCCAACCGACCTCCGCGAGTCGCAGCCGCAGGGCCTCGGCGAGCAACGGGTGCGGGCCGAGCGGGGTGGCGACCGCCGCGTCCAGCCGGGGGTGCCGGGCGACGGCCGCGGGTATGTCGACGCGTACGTGGTGGCCCCGGCCCAGCAGCAGCGGGACGAGGACTGCCTCGGCCGACCGCAGGTCGGCGAGGACGTCGTCGAGCAGCGGTTCGTTGAGTCCGAGGTGGGCCAGCCGGACGTCGAGGCCGGGACGCAGCGCACGGACCTGTTCGAGGAGCAGGCTGACGGTCTCGCGGGCGGCGGGGTCGCGTGAACCGTGGGCGACGGCGACGAGCACGGAACGCGCCGGACCCCGGGCGCGCCGGCCGGAGCGCTCCCGTCGGATGTCGACCGGGCGGATGTCGACCGGGCGGGACGAGAAGCTGTGGGCGATCTCGGCGATCAACTCGGCGTGGCTGCTACCGAGAGGGCCCCCTTCGGGGGTGGAGTCGGTCGGCGTCATGACGCCAAGCGTGCCGGACCGGTGTTTCGCCGCAGTTGCACGTCCGTCACGGGGGATTTCCCGCAGCTCACAGCCCGCAGCGGAGCGCGGAGCGGCAGCGCCGGCTTCGGCGGGGCCTCGGCGAGGCGTGGGCGCGGACTCAGCCAGGCCTGGGCGTGGACTCAGCCGAGTGCCTCGGCCTCCTGGTAGAGGGATTTCACCGCGCCGCCGAAGTAGCTGGCGTAGGAGATGTCGGGCGTGTCGCCGCCCTCCTGGTAGCCACCGATGACGCCGACCAGCGTGCCCCGCCCGGTCGCGGCGTCGATGCCGGTCAGCACGGGTCCACCACTGCTGCCGTCGGCAAAGCCGACGCAGTCGAACTCGGACTGCGTCGCCGCGTACGGCTTGAGGGTGTTCAGGCAGGCGACGGGCTGCTCCGCGGCGGTGGGGTAGCCGATCACGCCGACAAGCTGAGGGCGCTGCGGCGAGAAGCCGATGTGCTGGGCGCCGACGAGGTCGGCGAGCCGGGCCTTGGGTGTGCTCGGCTGCTGGACCACGACGAACGCGACGTCGTAGTCGGGGTCGTTACTCGCCGACCAGTGCGGGTCGACCAGGACCTTCACGGCCGTCCACTCCCCGTACGGCTCCACGCCGTCGTGGTAGCCGGGGACAAAGACGAACTGCGAGGTTGTCGGCACTCCGTTGACCGCGCTCTCCACGCAGTGGGCGGCGGTCGCTATGACGTCGCCCCCGGGGCTGTCGACCACGCTGCCGGTGCAGTAGTGGTGGTGGTCCGACCGGCCCTGCTGGTCGACGGTGAAGATCGCTCCGACGCTGGGCAGTCCGGTGAAGGGCGCACTGGCGGTGGCCGCCGCCGCGTGCGGGCCGGCCAGCGCCGCGGGCACGGACACCGAGGCGTCGGCGGCGGGAGCGGGTTGGGGCGGCGCGGGGGCCGGCTTACTACCGGCCTCGGCGCGATCGAGCACCAGAACGAAGCACACCCCGAACACGAGGACTCCGAGAATGCGGGAGATCACGCGCAGTTGGGAGCGGGTCACGCCGACGTGCTCCTTTCCGAACCAGAGACTAGATCGGATGATATGCATGAGTCGCTTACCCGTACACAGCCGCGACACGCTGCGGCGATGCCTCCCCTTCGTGCCGACGCCGGGGTCCGCACTCTCGGTGAGGGTGGCCATTTCCGGAATTATGCCGCAAGCCGGGGCGTGGGGCCCCGCGCCACCGTGTGCCTGACCAGGTGCCGGACCTGCCGCGAGGCCTGCGCGCCGGCCCGGCTCACACCCGCCCGCGGGCCGCGCTGAGGGCACCGTACCTGCGGGGTAACGCTGGGGATGCCGTCGCGAAACCCGGCCACCGCAGGCTCGCGGTATGGACGCCGCCACCATCCCCGACGCTGCCGCCCCCGTACCGACCGTGGCCGCAATGTCCGCCGCAGCCACCGTCGCGGCCGGTACCACCGCGACGCACTGCCCCTACTGCGCCCTGCAGTGCGGTCTCGGCCTGCAGCCCAGCAGCGGCGGACCGGTACCGCTGGTGGTCGTGGAACGGCCCGACTTCCCGGTGAACCGTGGGGCCCTCTGCGGCAAGGGAGCCACCTCCGCCGCCCTGCTCGATCCGGCGCTGCGGCTCACCACCCCCCTGGTCAGGGACCACCGTGGCGCCGCGCTGCGCCCCGCGAGCTGGGACGAGGCCCTGGACCGCACCGCCGCCGCCCTCTCCGCGGCCGCGCTGCGACACGGCCGGGACTCCGTCGGGGTATTCGGCGGCGGCGGCCTGACCAACGAGAAGGCGTACCTGCTGGGGAAGTTCGCCCGCACCGTGCTGCGCACCTCCGCGATCGACTACAACGGCCGCTTCTGCATGTCCTCGGCGGCGGCAGCGCAGATCCGGGCGTTCGGCCTCGACCGCGGCCTGCCGTTCCCGATGGAGGACATCACCCGCACCGGCTGCCTGATCCTGGTCGGCGGCAACCCGGCCGAGACCATGCCGCCCTTCGTCCGCTTCCTGAGCGAACTGCAGGACAACGGCGGCACCCTGATCGTCGTCGACCCGCGCCGGACCCGCACCGCCGAGCTCGCCGACCTCCACCTGCAGCCCCGTCCCGGCACGGATCTCGCGCTCGCCCTCGGCCTGCTGCACCTGCTCGTCGCCGAGGGCCGCACCGACGACGCCTACATCGCCGAGCGCACGACCGGCTGGGCCGAGGCCCGCTCCGTCGCCATGGCGCACTGGCCCGAGCTGGTCGAGTCGATCACCGGCGTGCCGCTCCCCCAGCTCCGGGAGACGGCCCGGCTCTTCGCGGACGCGCACTCCTCGATGGTGCTCACCGCGCGCGGCCCCGAGCAGCAGTCCAAGGGCACCGACACTGTCAACGCCTGGATCAACCTCTGCCTCGCCGCCGGCCGCCCCGGCCGGCCGAACTCCGGCTACGGCTGCCTCACCGGCCAGGGCAACGGCCAGGGCGGCCGCGAGCACGGCCAGAAGGCCGACCAGCTCCCCGGCTACCGCAAGATCGACGACCCGGTGGCACGCGCCCACGTCGCCGCGGTCTGGGGCGTCGACCCGGAGAGCATCCCCGGCCCTGGCCGGTCCGCGTACGAGTTGCTCGACTCGCTCGGCAGCGACGTCCGCGCGCTGCTGGTCACCGGCTCCAACCCGCTGGTCTCCGCACCGCGTGCGGGGCACGTGGCGCAGCGCCTGGCCTCGCTGGACTTCCTCGCCGTCGCCGACGTGGTGCTCTCCGAGACCGCTGCGACCGCCGACGTCGTCTTTCCGGTCACCCAGTGGGCCGAGGAGACCGGAACCATGACCAATCTGGAGGGCCGCGTCCTGCTGCGCCGGCAGGCCGTCACCCCGCCCGCGCAGGTCCGCAGCGACCTCGAACTGCTGCACGGCCTGGCGGCCAGACTCGTCGAGCCTTTGGGTGGACTGGACGAGCGGGCCTTTCCGACCGACGCCGAGAGCGTGTTCGCCGAGCTGCGCCGCGCCTCGGCGGGCGGGCCCGCCGACTACGCCGGCATCAGCTACCAGCGGATCGAGGCCGAGCAGGGCGTCTTCTGGCCCTGCCCGCAAGCGCCGGAGGGCGACCGCCCCGGGGCGAGCCACCCGGGCACGCCCCGCCTTTTCACCGAGCGCTTCGCCACCCCCGACGGCCTGGCCCGCTTCGTCGCCGCCGGACACCGTCCGAGCGCCGAGGAGCCCGACGCCGACTACCCGCTGCGGCTGGTCACCGGGCGGGTCCTGGCGCAGTACCAGTCCGGGGCGCAGACCCGCCGGGTCGCCGACCTCAACTCCGCGGCCCCCGGCCCCTACGTCGAGCTGCACCCGAGGCTCGCCGAGCGCCTGGGCGTACTCGACGGGGCGCCCCTGTCCGTCGTCAGCCGCCGCGGTCGGGCGACCGCCCCGGCCCGGATCAGCACGGCGATCCGCGAGGACACCGTGTTCATGCCGTTCCACTGGTACGGGGAGGGCCGGGCCAACTCGCTCACCAATCCGGCACTCGACCCGGTGTCCAGGATGCCCGAGTTCAAGCTGTGCGCGGTGAAGGTCACACCTGCGTAGTCCCTGACCGGGACGCTTTCCTGTACCTGCTGGTCGTCGCCACCAGCGCCGAGGACCGGTTCAGCCGCGTCGCCGACATCACCGCCCTGCAGAAGGCCGCGCAGCGGCCCACCACGGTCGCCGCCCCGCTGATCCTGCCCACCGGCGGCCACAACCGGAACACCTGGCAGCGGATGTTCCCCACGGTCTTCCTGACGGCGGGCGTTCGCTCACACCGGACCCGGTGGTGCGCTGAGCGCACTGTTCCTGCGGTGAAACGCCGTCGGACGCGGCGGGTAACACCGGCCGTCGACCGTGGAGTACATGACCCCACCCGAGAGCCTCCTCAACCCGCCGCGCGGCGCGGCCCGTCGCACCGTGGTGGTCGGCGCGGGGACGGCCGGGCACCGGGTGGCGGCCCAGCTTGCCGCCGCCGGCGGCGGCGGCGCCGACGACGGCAGCGAGATCACCGTCCTCGGCGAAGAGCAGTGCTCTCCTTACAACCGCGTCCTGCTCGCCGAGGTGCTGGCCGGCCGCTACACCCCCGAGGTCGCGGCGCTGCCCTCGCTGACGGGGCCGATCGTCCTGCGGCGCGGCGTCCGAGCCGTGCGGATCGACCGCCGGCAGCGCCGGGTGCTGTGCGACGACGGCTCGGTCGAGCGCTACGACGACCTGGTACTCGCCACCGGCAGCAACCCGGTCCTGCCTCCGCTGCGCGGCCTGTTCGACGACTCCCGAACCGGCGCTGAACGCCACCAACTCCCCGACGGCGTCCACGCCTTCCGCACCATGGACGACTGCGCCGCCCTGGACGCCCTGCTCCGGGCCGGCGGCGGGGGTACCCGCGCCGTGGTCGTCGGCGGCGGCCTGCTCGGCGTCTCCGCCGCCCGCGCACTCGCCGCTCGCGGCGTGCCGACCATGCTGGCCCACCAGGGCGAGCACCTGATGGAGCGCCAGCTCGACCCGGCCTCCGCGGCGCTGCTCGCCGCGCACCTGGAGTCACTGGGGGTCGAGATCCATACCGAGTGCCGGGTCCGCTCCATCCGGACCTCGGCCGCCGGGCGCAGCGTGACCGGCGTCGAACTCGCCGACGGCTACCGCCTCGACGTGGACCTGCTGGTGCTCGCCTGCGGTGTGCGGCCCCGCGTCGGCCTTGCCGCCGCGGCCGGGCTGGCGGTCCGCAGGGGCGTCGTCGTGGACGACCGCCTCCGCACGGACGACCCGCGGATCCGCGCCGTCGGCGACTGCGCCGAGCACCGCGGAGTCAGCTACGGCCTCGCCGGCCCCGCGCTGGAACAGGCCGACCTGCTCGCCCGGATGCTCGCCGAGCCCGAGCGGGCGGCCGACCCCGAACGGGCGGCCGACCCGCAGCCCGAGCGGCAGGCCGGCGTCCTCCGCTACGACGGCAGCCGCCTGCTCACCCGGCTCACCCTGCCCGGCACCCCCGGCCTGGACCTCGCCGCGTTCGGCGACCCAGGGGAGGTGAAGCCCGACGACCACGTACTCCAACTCGCCGACGGCACCCGCCGTGCGTACCGCAAGCTCGTCGTCCGCGACGACCACCTGGTCGGCGGCATCCTGCTGGGCGACCTGGCCACCGTCGGCGACCTGGCCCAGGCCTGGTCCGCCGACACGGTGCTCGACACCCCACCGCTCCACCTTCTGACCACTCACGGAGGGCATTCCTGATGACCACCAAGCCCACAGTCCTGCTCGTCGGCTACGGCATGGTCGGCCACCGCTTCCTGGAGGCCCTGGCCGAGAGCGGCGCCACCCAGCGCCTACAGCTGACCGTCCTCGCCGAGGAACCGCGTCCGGCGTACGACAGGGTCCACCTGACGTCGTACTTCTCCGGCACCAGCGCCGAGGAGCTGCTGCTCGCCGAGGACGGCTTCGCCGAGAAGCACGGTATCGACGTGCGCCTCGGCGACCCGGTGACGGCGATCGACCGCGAGGCCCGCACCGTCACCACCCGGGCCGGACACGTGCTCGGCTACGACACCCTGGTGCTGGCCACCGGCTCGTACCCGTTCGTCCCGCCGGTCGAGGGCAAGGACGCCGAGGGCTGCTTCGTCTACCGCACCATCGAGGACCTGCACGCCATCGAGGCGTACGCGCAGCAGGCCAAATCCACCGGACGGGGCGTCGGCGCGGTCGTCGGCGGCGGGCTGCTCGGCCTGGAGGCGGCCGGCGCGCTCAAGGGCCTGGGCCTGGAGACGCACGTCATCGAGTTCGCCCCGCGGCTGATGCCGGTCCAGGTCGACGACGGCGGCGGTGCTGCGCTACGCCGCACCATCGAGGATATGGGGGTCGTCGTCCACACCGGGATCGGCACCAGGACCATCACCGTCTCCGACGGCGGCACGGCCACCGGCATGACCTTCACCGACGGCTCCGACCTCGCCGCCGACCTGGTGGTCTTCTCCGCGGGCGTCCGCCCCCGCGACGACCTGGCCCGCTCCAGCGGCCTGCCCGTGGGCGAGCGCGGCGGCATCGTCGTGGACGCCCAGTGCCGCACCGAGGACCCGGCGGTGTACGCGATCGGCGAGTGCGCCCTGGCCGTGGACGGCAGGGTGTACGGCCTGGTCGCCCCCGGCTACGCCATGGCCGAGGCCGTCGCCGCCCAGCTCAACCAGCAGTCGGGCAGTTTCACCGGCGCCGACCTCTCGACCAAGCTCAAGCTCCTCGGCGTGGATGTGGCCAGCTTCGGCGACGCCTTCGGCGCCACCCCGGGCGCGCTCGACGTCGTCTACTCCGACTCCCGCGCCGGCGTCTACAAGAAGCTGGTGGTCACGGCGGAGGGCGCACTGCTCGGCGGCATCCTGGTCGGCGACGCCGAGGCGTACATGAGTCTGCGCCCGCTGGCCGGCACCGGCACCCCGCTCCCCGTCTCCCCCGAGGCCCTGGTCCTCCCGGCCGGACTCGGCGCCCCGGTCTCCCTCGGCGGCTCGGCGCTGCCCGACGACGCCGTGGTCTGCAACTGCCACAACGTCACCAAGGGCGAGATCCGCGCCGCGGTGACCGAGCACTCCTGCGCCTCCGTGCCCGAGGTCAAGAAGTGCACCAGGGCCGGCACGGGCTGCGGCTCCTGCGTGAAGCTGCTGGGCACCCTGGTCGACGAGGAGTTGGAGGCCTCCGGCGTCGTCGTCGACAAGGGCCTGTGTCCCTGCTTCGCGCACACCCGCACCGAGTTGTACGAGATCGTCCGGGTCACCCGTATCCCCACCCACGCCCGGCTGCTCGCCGAGCACGGCCGCCCGGAGGCACGCGACGGGGAGGGCTGCGAGGTCTGCAAGCCGACCGCAGCGTCGATCATCGCCTCCCTCGCCCCCGAACTGGACGCCTCGGGCCACATCCTCGACGGCGAGCAGGCCGCCCTGCAGGACAGCAACGACCACTTTCTCGCCAACATCCAGCGCAACGGCTCCTACTCGGTCGTCCCGCGCATCCCCGGCGGCGAGATCACCCCGGACAAGCTGATCGTCATCGGCGAGGTGGCCCGCGACTTCGGCCTCTACACCAAGATCACGGGTGGCCAGCGGATCGACCTCTTCGGAGCGACCGTCGACCAGCTGCCGCAGATCTGGTCCCGCCTGGTCGACGCCGGGTTCGAGTCGGGGCACGCCTACGGCAAGGCCCTGCGGACCGTGAAGTCCTGTGTCGGCTCGACCTGGTGCCGCTACGGCGTGCAGGACTCGGTCGCCATGGCGATCCAGCTGGAGCTGCGCTACCGGGGCCTGCGCAGCCCGCACAAGCTCAAGTCGGCCGTGTCCGGCTGCGCCCGCGAGTGCGCGGAGGCGCGCGGCAAGGACTTCGGCGTCATCGCCACCGCCGAGGGCTGGAACCTCTACGTCGGCGGCAACGGCGGCGCGACGCCCCGCCACGCCGACCTGCTCGCCAAGGACCTCACCGACGACGAGCTGATCCGGCTCATCGACCGCTACCTGATGTTCTACGTCCGCACGGCCGACCGACTGGAGCGCACCTCCGCCTGGCTGGACCGGATGGAGGGCGGCCTGGAGCACCTCCGCCAGGTGATCGTCGAGGACAGCCTCGGCATCTGCGCCGAACTGGAGGAACTGATGGCCCATCACGTCACCGACTACCAGGACGAGTGGGCCGCCACCCTGCGCGACCCCGCGCGCCTGGCCCGGTTCACCTCCTTCGTGAACGCCCCCGGCGTCCCCGACCCCTCGGTCCGCTTCGTCGCCGAGCGCGACCAGATCCGCCCCGACCTGAACGTCCTCACCGCAGAGGACGAGGAAATCCTCGCCATGCCCGCGCTCATCGCGGGTCCGCTCCTGGAGGTACGTTCCCGATGACCGCCCCGACGATGGACCCCGCCGCGCTCGACCTCACGACCCGCGTCGAAATCCTGGTGAACGGCGCCTGGATCCCGGTCTGCGACGCCTCGCTGCTGGTCCCCGGCCGGGGAGTCGCCGTGCTGCTGCCGGACGGGCGTCAGGTCGCCGTCTTCAGCGACCGCCACGGCCGGGTCCACGCCATCGGCAACCGCGACCCGTTCACCGGCGCGTTCGTCCTCTCGCGCGGCCTCACCGGCTCCGCCGGGGGCCGCCTCTACGTGGCCTCACCGCTGCTCAAGCAGCGCTTCGACCTGACCACGGGCGAGTGCCTGGAGGACGACAGCGTCTCCGTCCCCGCGTACTCCGCGCGCACGAACTGAACCCAGGTCGTCAGAGCTCGCCGGAGCCCGAGCCGTCGCCGTGTTCCGCCAGGAACTCCTCGAAGGCCCGGCCGAGCTCGTCCGCGGACGGCAGGTCGGCCGGCTCCGCCAGCAGGTTCTCCCGGTCGGCGGCGCCGGCCACCGCGTCGTACTGCTGCTCGAGCCCTGCCACGGCGCCGCGCAGTTCCTCGTCGCCCTCCGCGATCTGCAGGTCGATGTCCGCCCGGACCTCGTCCAGCTTGGTGCGCAGCGACACCCCCGGCAGCACCAGGCCGGTCGCGGACTGCACCGCCTCCAGCACGGCCACCGCGGCCTGCGGGTAGGGCGTCCGCGCCAGGTAGTGCGGGACGTGCGCCGCGAAGCCCAGCACGTCGTGCCCGACCTCGGCGAGCCGGAACTCCAGCATCGCCGCGACGCTCGCCGGGACCTGGACCTTCTCGAACCAGCGCGGGTACAGGCCCAGCAGGTCGTCGCGGTTGCCGTGCGGGGTGAGCCCGACCGGTCGGGTGTGCGGCACGCCCATGGGGATCCCGTGGAAGTTCACCGACAGGCGCACGCTCAGCCGCTCCACCACCTGGCGCACGGCCGCCGCGAAGCGCTCCCACTCCACGTCCGGCTCCGGTCCGCTGAGCAGCAGAAACGGCGCGCCGGCCGAATCGTGCAGCAGGTACAGGTCGATCGCCGGGGCCTCGTAGGAGGCCCACTTGTCGCGGTCGAAGACCATCGCGGGCCGGCGGGCCCGGTAGTCGACCAGCCGGTCGGCGTCGAAGCGGGCCAGCAGCGTGCGTTCGGGGTCCTCCAGCAGGTGCTCGACGATCTGGTCGCCGACCTCTCCCGCGTCCATGAAGCCCTCGAAGAAGTGCAGCAGCACCGGGCCCGCCGAGGCAGCGCCCGACGCCTCGCCACCGCCCATGCCGAAGGCCGCCTCGACGGCCTCCAGAGCCTGCGGCTCGAATGCGTACAGCGCCTGCGGATCAAGCACGGTGAACCCAATCTCCCGAGGTCCGCGCCCCACTGCGCGCGGACTCCACTATCCAATCACCAGCATCCCCGACCTGCCGCACATTCCCGACCAGCGCAGCTTTCCCGAATCCGGCACCGCGTGAATACTTCGGGCGCGGCGCAGGATGACTTGGCTGCCCGCTGCCGGTATGGTCCTCTCGCTGCACCGCATCGCTGCCGTCAGCAGACCTTGCCACCGTTGTACCCTCGCACCACCCGCAGCACCCACGCATCGCACCTTGCCTTCACCTGGCCGCCCGCTGTCCTTCGCGCTCTCGTTCCTTCCTCGGCCATCTCCTGGACAGACACTGTCCCCCCGCTCCCTGCGCCGCCACGGCTGACGCGCTCCGTCGCCGTACCCGGTCCCGGCAGGGCGCACCCTCCTGTCCCGCCGCCTGAAGGACACAAGGCCCGTGCCTCTTCCTGTCTTCCTCCTCGGCCGCACCGTGCGGCTGGAGCCCCTCGCGGAGCGCCACATCGAGGCGCTGGCCGCCGCTGCCGCCGAGGATCGCAGCAGCTATGCCTTCACCCCCGTCCCGCACGGGACCGAGGCGACCGCCCGCTACGTCGCGGACGCCCTGGCCGCTCAGGAGGCGGGGCGGGCGCTGCCGTTCGCCACGGTCAGAGCGAGCGACGGCCTGGTCGTCGGCTCGACCAGATTCTGTGATCTTGATTACTGGCAGGGCCCGGTGATCTGGCCGCCGGCGCCGCGCGGGCCGGTCGGCGATCCGCTCGCCGCCATCCCCGACGCCACGGAGATCGGCGCGACGTGGCTGTCCGCCCGCGCCCAGGGGACCGGGATCAACACCGAGGCCAAGCTGCTGATGCTGCGTCACGCCTTCGAGACCTGGGGTGTGCGCCGGGTCTCCATGCGCGCCGACGCCCGCAACGGGCGCTCGCGTGCGGCGATCGAGCGGCTGGGGGCGGTCCTGGAGGGCGTGCACCGGGCGCACACCCGCGGGCTGGACGGGCTGGTCCGGGGCACGGCCTTCTACTCGATCCTGGACGAGGAGTGGCCGGCGGCCCGCGCTCAGCTGGAACGCCGGGCCTTCACCCCGCGAGTCGCCGCGGAGGACTCGAGACCGCTGATCTCCGCCTGACGCGCGGGCGCACCGACGCGCGGGCGGGGACTGGCGCCTCTCGTGGGGCTGCGCCCCACACCCCGCCCCCGCTGCGCGACACACCCGCCCGGCGGTCCGGGGCACCAGCCCCGGCGGGCGCCACACCCGCCCGGGGTCCGGGGCGGGAGCCCCGGGGGCGGCGGGGGACCTGACTGCACAATGCCGGGGCGGGTCGCCCCCGGACGCCATTGTCCAGGGGTGACCCGCCCCAGCGTCACGGCGGCTACTCTGCGCCGAGCTCCGCCGCGACCGTGGGCGGGCAGCTCCCCCTCCGGCCCTCATCCTTGGTCGGGGACGGGGGTGTGTGGAGGGGGTTGCCTCACGCTGACACCGGGTGAGGGTTCCCTGCGGAGGGACCCGGTGAGGGGTATGTCAGCGCGAGTCGCTGCCCGCGGTCTCGATGGCGGCGCGGCCTGCCTCCAGGCGCGCCACCGGGATCCGGAAGGGCGAGCAGGACACGTAGTCCAGCCCGGCCTCGTGGAAGAAGTGGACCGAGTCCGGGTCTCCGCCGTGCTCACCGCAGACGCCGAGCTTGAGGTCGGGCCGGGTCGCCCGGCCCTCCTTCACGGCGTGCTTGATGAGGGCGCCGACGCCGTCGCGGTCGATGGTCTCGAACGGGGACACCCCGAAGATGCCCTTCTCCAGGTACGCGGTGAAGAACGAGGCCTCCACGTCGTCCCGGGAGAAGCCCCAGACCGTCTGGGTGAGGTCGTTCGTCCCGAAGGAGAAGAACTCCGCCGCCTCGGCGATCTGGCCCGCGGTCAGTGCGGCCCGTGGCAGCTCGATCATCGTGCCTAGCTTGATGTCGAGCTTCACGCCGGTCGCGGCCGCGACCTCCGCCAGCACCTGCTCGCACTCGTCCCGCACTATCTCCAGCTCCTGGACCGTGCCCACGAGCGGGATCATCACCTCGGGGCGCGGGTCCCCGCCGCCCCGGCGCCGCTCCGCGGCGGCCTCGGCGATGGCGCGGACCTGCATCCCGAACAGGCCGGGGATGACCAGGCCGAGGCGCACGCCGCGCAGGCCCAGCATCGGGTTGGACTCGTGCAGCTTGTGCACGGCCTGGAGCAGGCGCAGGTCGTTCTCGTTGGGGTCCTTGCGGGCCTCGGCGAGGGCGACGCGCACCGACAGCTCGGTGATGTCGGGGAGGAACTCGTGCAGCGGCGGGTCGAGCAGGCGCACCGTCACCGGGAGCCCGTCCATCGCCTGGAAGAGCTCGACGAAGTCGCCCTTCTGCAGCGGCATCAGGGTCGCCAGCGCCGACTCGCGGTCCTTGTCGTTGTCCGCGAGGATCAGGTGCTCGACCTCCTTGCGGCGCTCCTCACCGAGGAACATGTGCTCGGTGCGGCACAAGCCGATGCCCTGGGCGCCGAAGCGGCGGGCGCGGTTGGCGTCGTCGGCGTTGTCGGCGTTGGCGCGTACTCGCAGCTTGCGGCGTACGTCGGCGTGGGCCATCAGCCGGTGCACGGCCTGGACCAGGCCGCCGTCCTCGTCCGCGCCGGCGTGCAGCGTGCCCTCGAAGTACTCCACGACCGGCGACGGCACGACCGGGACCTCGCCCAGGTAGACCTTGCCCGTGGAGCCGTCGATGGAGATCAGGTCGCCCTCCTCGACGACCTTGCCGTCCGCCGTGGTGAAGCGGCGCTTCTTGGTGTCGACCTCCAGCTCCTCGGCGCCGCAGACACAGGTCTTGCCCATGCCGCGGGCGACGACCGCCGCGTGGGAGGTCTTGCCGCCGCGCGAGGTGAGGATGCCCTCGGCGGCGATCATGCCGTCCAGGTCGTCCGGGTTGGTCTCGCGGCGGACCAGGATGACCTGCTCGCCGGAGCGGGACCACTTGACCGCGGTGTAGGAGTCGAAGACGGCCTTGCCGACGGCCGCGCCGGGCGAGGCGGCGATGCCCCACGCGACGCGCTCGGCCTTGGTGGCCTCGTCGAAGCGGGGGAACATCAGCTGCGCCAGCTGCGCGCCGTTTACCCGGTGCAGCGCCTCGTCCAGGTCGATCAGACCCTGGTCGACGAGCTGGACGGCGATCCGGAACGCGGCGGCGGCGGTGCGCTTGCCGATCCGGGTCTGCAGCATCCAGAGCTTGCCGCGCTCGATGGTGAACTCGATGTCGCAGAGGTCCCGGTAGTGGTTCTCCAGGGTGTTCATGATCGACATCAACTGGTCGTAGGACGCCTTGTCGAGGCCCTCGAGATCGGCCAGCGGCACGGTGTTGCGGATGCCGGCGACGACGTCCTCGCCCTGCGCGTTCTGCAGGTAGTCGCCGTAGACGCCGGCGTGGCCGCTGGCGGGGTCGCGGGTGAAGGCGACGCCGGTGCCGGAGTCGGAGCCCAGGTTGCCGAACACCATGGAGCAGATGTTGACGGCGGTGGCCAGGTCGCCCGGGATGCGCTCCTGGCGGCGGTAGAGCTTGGCCCGGTCGCTGTTCCAGCTGTCGAAGACGGCGTGGACGGCGAGGTCCATCTGCTCGCGCGGGTCCTGCGGAAAGTCCCGGCCGGTGTGGTCGCGGACGATGCGCTTGAAGGTCTCGACGATCGACCTGAGGTCGTCGGCATCCAGATCGAGGTCGTCACCGGTGCCCTTGGCCTGCTTGGCCTCGTCCAGCGCCTCCTCGAAGAGCTCGCCGTCGACGCCCAGCACGGTCTTGCCGAACATCTGGATCAGGCGGCGGTACGAGTCCCAGGCGAAGCGGTCATTGCCCGCCTGCGCGGCGAGACCGGAGACCGAGGCGTCCGAGAGGCCGATGTTGAGGACGGTGTCCATCATTCCCGGCATGGAGAACTTCGCCCCGGAGCGGACCGAGACCAGCAGCGGGTCGGCCGCGTCGCCGAGCCGCTTGCCCATCTTCTGCTCCAGCGCGTCGAGGTGCGCACTCACCTCGTCGCGGAGCGGAGCGGGCTCGTCGCCTGTCTCCAGGTAGACCTTGCACGCCTCGGTGGTGATCGTGAATCCCGGGGGGACGGGAAGCCCGAGGTTGGTCATCTCGGCGAGGTTCGCACCCTTCCCGCCGAGCAGGTCCTTCAGGTCCTTGTTGCCCTCGGTGAAGTCGTAGACGAATTTCTGCTCTGCCGCCACGAGTCGGTCTCCTGCCGCACGGTTGCCCTGACGCCGGAGAACATACCCAGATCAAAGGCGGTTCACCGCCCCCATTGGGCCGTCAGTGGCTTGTACCCATCGGTAACCCGATAGATCGAATGCACCGGATCGGCGTTCGCCTGTGAAAGTTAAATCGTCGCCCTGACGCTAGCTTGCGTTCAAAGGTTGAAGGAACGGAAACCCCAAGATCACACAATAGGCACTCACTGTTCATGATCCGTGTCGCAGGAGTTGCCTTGGCTTGATTCCCTGCACGAAGCCGCCGGGCCGCCGCCCGCGCCCCTTCGGGAACCGATCCACGTTCTGGCGCACCCCGTCGCACGGGTCACGCCGCGCAGCGCGAGGACTCGTGTGGCCAGCGTCACGCTGCCGTCTCAACCCTCGTACGTAGGGCGTCTCACCCTGAGTCGCTGCATGTCCACGCTAAGTGGACAGCGATCAGCCGCCGGAGGTGTCCAGCTCGGCGTCGGCGCTGGGCACGGCGCAGTCGTAGGGGTCGTCCAACCAGCCCTCGGGCAGCACCACCCGGTTCGCACCGGACGTGCGGCCGCGCGGCCCGTCGGCGCTCTCGGGCCACCGCTGGTCCTGCTCCACTGCGGCGAGGTGGCCCGCCAGCTCGTCCAGGGAGGAGGCAAGCGCGAGGCTCCGGCGCAGCTCGGAGCCGACCGAGAAGCCCTTGGTGTACCAGGCGACGTGCTTGCGGAAGTCCACGACGCCGTGCTTCTCGTCGCCGATCCACTCGCCGAGCAGCTGGGCGTGACGCAGCATCACGCCGGCGACGTACGAGAAGTCGGGGCGGGCGTACTGCGCCTCCCCTTCGAACACCGAGACGAGCTCCTTGAACAGCCACGGCCGGCCGAGGCAGCCCCGTCCGACCACCACGCCGTCGCAGCCCGTCTCGCGCACCATCCGGACCGCGTCGTCCGCCGACCAGATGTCGCCGTTGCCGAGCACCGGTACGTGTGCCGGGACCGCCTCGCGCAGGCGGGCGATGGCCGACCAGTCGGCCGTGCCGCTGTAGTGCTGGATCGCCGTACGGCCGTGCAGTGCGATGGCGGCGACACCTTCCTCGGCGCCGATCCGCCCGGCGTCCAGGTACGTCATGTGGTCGTCGTCGATGCCCTTGCGCATCTTCATCGTCACCGGCAGCTCGCCCGCCCCCGCGACGGCCTCACGCAGGATCTGCCGCAGCAGGTTGCGCTTGTACGGGAGCGCGGAGCCGCCGCCCTTGCGGGTCACCTTGGGCACGGGGCAGCCGAAGTTGAGGTCGATGTGGTCCGCCAGGTCCTCGTCCGCGATCATGCGGGCGGCCTTGCCGACGGTGGCCGGGTCCACCCCGTAGAGCTGGATGGAACGCGGCTGCTCGGACGCGTCGAAGCGGATCAGCCGCATGGTCTTCTGGTCCCGCTCGACCAGGGCCCGGGTCGTGATCATCTCGGAGACGAACAGTCCCTTGCCGTCGCTCTGCTCCCGGCACAGCGTGCGGAAGGGCGCGTTGGTGATCCCGGCCATGGGAGCGAGCACGACCGGCGGCCACACCTCGATCGACGTGCCGAGGCGCAGCGGCGCGGCGGTGGGGGCTTCGACGGTCGTGGTCATCTGTGGTTTCTTCCCGGTTCTTCCGGATCGGCGGGCGGCAGACCCCCTATTGTCCCATCCGGTCGGCGTGGCCGAGTCCGTCGCCGAGCTCATCCGCCGGCGACGGCGATCGCGTGCAGCTTCTCGACCCGTTCCCGGGTCTCCTCGTCGGCGGGGGTGTAGGTGATCAGGCGGGTGCTCTGGCGCGGGCCCAACCAGAGGGTGGTGAACTCGAAGTGCAGCAGGCCGACCTCGGGGTTGAGGAAGCGCTTCTCGCCGTGCCCCGAGGTGCCGACCTCATGCTGCCGCCACAGCGCCTCGAACTGCGGCGAGGCCAGTAGCAGCCGCTTGACCAGGGACTTCCACGCCGGTTCTGCGACGTGATCGGCCATCGCGGCGCGGAACTTGGCGACCATCAGCGCGGTGGCCGCCTCGTAGTCGACCAGTGAGCGCTTCCAGTCGGGGTGGGTGAACGCGAGCAGCATGATGTTGCGGTCCTCGGGCGCGATCGCGTCCAGATCGCCCAACATCCGTCCGTACGTGCGGTTGTAGGCAAGGATGTCGTAGCGGCTGTTGGCGGCGACCGCGGGCAGCGGCTCCAGCTTCTCCATGATCGCCAGGACGGCCGGGGTGACCGTGGGACAGGTCATGATGGGTGCCGGGTCGGCGGCGTCGGCCAGCGAGAACAGGTGCTGCCGCTCGTTGATGTCGAGCAGCAGGCCGCGCGCGATGGCGTCCAGGACCTGCGGGGAGACCTGGATGTCGCGGGCCTGCTCGAGCCAGGTGTACCAGGTGACACCGACAGCGGCGAGCTGTGCGACCTCCTCGCGGCGCAGCCCTGGAGTACGGCGGCGGCCCACCGCCGGCAGCCCGACCTGCTCCGGTGAGATGCGCTCGCGCCGGCTGCGCAGGAACGCGGCGAGCTCGCGGCGGCGGAGGTCCTCGGGTTTCACGGAGGTGGAGTGGACAAGTTCGAGCGGGGCTGCTGGAGTGGCCATGTCTACCAGGATGCTCCATAAGACATCCCTGTGCCAGGTACTTCTTATACCTGGATAACCACACTCTGGTACCAGGCTGAGGATCGGCGGATCTTTGAGCCATGGCTACTCCACTGACCGCCCCCGCGACCCGGGCGAACGTCCTGCCTCAGGTGACCCGACTCTCCTCACCGCCTTCCACGTCCGCCGCTCCGGCCGGCCCCCGGCTCAGCACCCTGGGCCTGATCACCGTCCTGCTCGGCGCGTTCCTGCCGATGCTGGACTTCTTCATCGTCAACGTGGCGCTCCCCACCATCGACCGCGACCTGGTCGCCGGCCCGGCCACCCTGGAGCTGTTCGTCGCCGGGTACGGCATCGCCTACGCGGTGCTGCTGGTCCTCGGCGGACGGCTGGGCGACCTCTTCGGCCGCCGCCGGCTGTTCATCGCCGGCTCCCTCGCCTTCGGCCTCACCTCGCTGGCCTGCGGCCTCGCCCCCACCGCGCTGGCGCTGGTCGGCGCCCGGGCGCTGCAGGGCGCGGCCGCAGCGCTGATGCTGCCGCAGGCGCTGGCCACCATCCAGTCCGCGACGCAGGGCGAGCGCAAGGCCCGCGCCATGGGCATCTACGGAGCGGTCGGCGGGATCTCCGTGGTCGTCGGCCAGGTCCTGGGCGGGCTGCTGCTCTCCGCGAACCTGTTCGGCACCGGCTGGCGCTTCATCTTCCTGGTGAACGTCCCGGTCGCGCTGGTCGCCGCCGTGCTGGCGCTGCGCGCCGTGCCGGAGACCCGGTCGGCCAACCCGGCCCGGGTGGACCTGCCCGGTACCGCGCTGCTCGCCGCGACCCTGCTGGCCCTGCTGGTGCCGCTGATGGAGGGCCGCGCCGTCGGCTGGCCGCTGTGGACCTGGCTGCTGCTCGCCGCCGTCCCCTTCCTCGGCACCACGTTCGTCATGGTGGAGCGCCGGGCCGAGCGAGCGGGTTCCATCCCCCTCATTCCGCTCTCGCTGCTCCGCATCAACGGCCTGCGCACCGGCCTGACCATGGCCGTCCCCTTCTTCACCGGATTCGGCGGCTTCATGCTGGTGATGGCCGTGGCCCTGCAGCAGGGACTGCGCGAGGGGCCGATCGCCTCCGGCTTGGCGATGGTCCCGATGGCGGTGGGCTTCTTCGCCGCCTCGCTGGCCGGACCGCGCCTGCTGAACCGCTTCGGCAGCAAGGTGATCCGTACCGGCGCCGTCATCCAGGCCGTCGGCCTGCTGGTGCTCACGGTCACGGTGCTGACCGACTGGTCCGGCGTCAGCCCGCTGGTGCTGCTCCCGGGCATGGTCATCGCGGGCACCGGCCAGGGCCTGGTGATGCCCCCGCTGATCCGGCTGGTGCTCTCCGAGATCCCGGTGGAGCGCGCGGGCGTGGGCGGCGGAATACTCGCCACCACCCAGCAGTCCAGCCTCGCCCTGGGCGTCGCGACCCTGGGAACGCTCTTCCTGACCCTGTCACCGAGCATCGGCATGCACGACGCCCTGACCTGGGTCCTCGCCCTGCAGTTCGTGCTCACCCTCGGTGTCATCGCCCTCTCCACCCGCCTCCCCAAGCGCGTCGGGTGACCGGGCGCGCGCCGTCCGCCAGGCCGGTCCCGGCGGGCGGCGCGGGGCAGCGCCCTCACGATCTGGGGGCGATAGGGCTCGGGCGCCCACCGCCCGGCACCTCCGCTTGCCGCGTTGCCGCTCTGACGCCAGCGGCCGGCGCCGCAGGGCCCCAGTAGCTCCGCTACAAGGGCGTCCCGGCACCTTGCAGGCGAAGGCCACGCGGCGGAGCCGCACGGTGTCACTGCGACGGCGCGCGCTGACCCGAGCCCGATCGCTCCCCAGATCGTTACATCGCGGGGTGCGCCGGGACGTGCGTGCTCTCCTCGATGTCGTGGGCCGCCTTGGCGAGCAGCTGGCGAGCGAGGTCGTTGAGGGTCCTGGCCGCGGCGAGCTCCTCGCCGACGCGGGTCTGCAGGTCGTCGTTGGGGTGCTTGCTGGCATGACCGTGGGCGCGGAGCTCCGTACCGTCGGGAAGCCGCAGCAGAACGGCAGCGCGGGTCTTCGAGGAGCCCTCGTGGAAGTCCATCTCGATGTGCCACCTGACGAGTGTCGGCATGGCGTCGCCTCCCTCAGTACCCCTCCAGGGTGCGCCTGCCCGCGTCTCGCTGGCTACCCCGGGCCACCGGGCAGGACCGCGGGAGCCTCCGGCGAGGGAAACCTCGTCGCCCGTTGTCAGTGGCGGATGCGAGGATCGCCGCCATGACGACGACGGAGCAGAAGCACCCGGCGCAGGCCCGCGGCCGGGAGGAACTGGCCGCGCTGATGGCCGCGGGGGCGCAGCCGAAGTGGCTGATGTTCTGGGGGCACCAGCCGCAGCAGGACGGTTCGATCGGGGCGGGGTCGCTCAGCCAGTGGTGGCCGTCGCCGTTCACCGTGGACGGGGTGGAGTACGCCACCGCCGAGCACTGGATGATGGCGGGCAAGGCCCGCCTGTTCGGTGACGAGGCGTCAGTACCGTCGATACTCGCCGCAGCGACCCCCGCAGAGGCGAAGAACCTCGGGCGGCTGGTGCGAGGTTTCGACGACGAGCGCTGGCGGGCGGCCCGGTTCGAGCTGGTGGTGGCGGGCAACGTCGCCAAGTTCGGGCAGGACCCGGCCCTGCGCGCGTACCTGCTGGGCACGGCCAACCGGGTGCTGGTCGAGGCCAGCCCACGGGACCAGGTCTGGGGCATCGGCCTCGGCGCAGCCAACGACCGCGCCACCGATCCGTCCCGATGGCGCGGCCTCAACCTGCTCGGCTTCGCCCTGATGGAGGCACGAGCCCGGCTGCAGTAGGCGGCCGCGGGCGCCGTCGCGGTGCGGTGGCGGTAGGCGCACGCTTGAGGTATGCACGGGCTGTGGATCGTGGTCGGGATGGTCGCCGTTGTGGCGGCCCTGGTCGTGCTCGTGTACTTCCGGGTCCGGGCCCACGAGCAGCGGCGGGAGGAGGACGAGGCCTGCGCCGGCGCGGTCGTCGTGGGCTGGAACGGGCCCGGTGCCGCGGCGCCCTACAGTCCCGAGGCGGTCATCAGCAACAGGGGCGAGCAGCCCGTGCGCGATGTCGAGATCACCCGGGCCGTCGTGCACGACCATCGAGGCAAGGAGTGGGTCGGTGTGCTGCCCGGCGGGCCGCCGTACCGCCGTTCGCTCGGCGCCGGCGAGGCCTGGCCCTGCGTGCTTCCGGGGCCGTACCGGCGGCACGGTGAGTCCCACACGGTGGTCGGGGACGACCGGTTCCTCGTGACCATCCGGTTCACCGACCGGCACGGGCATCAGTGGGAGCGCGAGGGGGACGATCAACCCCGCCTGATGCACACCGAGTGGGCCAGACCCCATTGGCATGCCTCATCGATGCGTCCCGGCGGCGCGGCCTGACCTGCTCGGTTTCGCGTAGCGCGCTCAGCGCAGCAGGACGACCTTGTGCATGCCCAGGAAGGCGTGCGGGATGCCGTCACTCAACTCACTGTGCGGCGTAGCCGATGTCGACCGGGCCGGAGCCGGTGTTCACCGCGACGCTGCCCGGCGCGGAGTCCTGGGCCAGCCCGTCGACGACGTCACGCGGCCCCGACGAGTCTCCGCTGACCCGGTAGTGGCTCCCCCGGGGCAGCTCCACCTCGATCGGCCCCGAGGCCGACTGCAGCTGGACGTCCTTCGGCGGCAGGGCGAAGGCCAGGTGCAGCGGCCCGGAGCCGCTCTGGCCGAAGACCCGGCTCGACCGCACACCGGTGGCCTCGACCGGCCCTGAGGCGGTGTGCACCTGGACCGCTCCGGTCACGTTCTGAAGATCGATCTCCCCCGACGCGGAGGTGAGGTCCAGTGGCCCGCCGAGGCCCTGCACGATGGTGCGCCCCGAGCCGGCCACCGAGCGCACCGAGGCCAGCGGAGGGAGCTGGATTCTGACGTCCACCCGGCAGCCCAACTTGGAGAACAACCCGAAGTCGTCGCACTGCACGGTGACATGCAGGGTGCCGCCGGTCTGCTGCACGTCCACCGTGGGGCGGGTGGTGGTCCAGTGCAGGTGCTCGGACACCGTCGCCCTGCGCACCGGTCCGCGGCTGACGGTGACGGTTCCTCCGGAGAGGTGCAGATCCAGCGCGCTCACATCGGCGTACGCACGACTGCTGCTCCGGCTCTCCGCCGTCAGCCGGCTGACCAGGGTCACGCCGCTGGTCAGCGCGACCACGAGGGCGGTCAGTACGGCCACCCCGTACCAGGCGCGACGCGGGGTCATCCCGGCGAGCGGGCTGCCCGGGTACCGTCCGGGCCCGCTCATGAGTTGTCCAGGAACTGGAGGACCGCCATCACCCGTCGGTGCTCGCCCTCCGTCGGGGAGAGTTGCAGCTTCATGAAGATGCTGTTGATGTGCTTGGCCACCGCGCTCTCGCTCACCACCAGCGCCTGCGCGATGGCCGCGTTCGACCGTCCCTCCGCCATCAGCGAGAGGACCTCCCGCTCGCGCGGGGTGAGCGAGTCCAGCGGGTCGCTCTGCCGGCGCAGCAGCAGCTGCGAGACGACCTCGGGGTCCAGCGCCGTGCCGCCGCCCGCGACCCGCTCCAGCGCGTCCAGGAAGTCGTCGACATTGGCCACCCGCTCCTTGAGCAGGTAGCCGACCCCGCGGGTGTTGCCGGACAGCAGGTCGGCGGCGTAGCGCTCCTCGACGTACTGGGAGAGCAGCAGCACGGCTATGTCCGGCCACTGCTGACGGATCACCAGTGCTGCGCGCACCCCCTCGTCGGTGAAGCCGGGTGGCATCCGCACGTCCGTCACCACGACGTTCGGCCGGTGCTCGGCGACTGCTGAGAGCAGTGACTGCGCATCGTCGACGGCGGCCACGACCTCGTATCCCACCGCCTCGAGCACCTTGACCAGTCCGACTCGCAGCAGGACCGAGTCCTCGGCGATCACAGCGCGCACGGCAACTCCACGGTGAGGGTGGTGGGGCCCCCGAGGGGGCTGTCGATGGTCAGGGTGCCGTCCACGGAGGCGGCGCGCTGCCGCAGGCCGGACAGTCCGGTGCCCTTGGCCGGGTCCGCGCCGCCGACACCGTCGTCGGTGACGGCGATGACCAGCCGCGAGCTGCCCGCCTGCGCACCTGGACGCCCGTCACTCTGCCGTACGGTGACCTCGGCGCGCGAGGCGCGGGCGTGCTTGGCGATGTTGGCCAGCGCCTCCGAGACGACGAAGTACGCCACCGCTTCCACCGGTGGGGCGGCGCGCTCCGGCAGGTTCACGGACAGCCGAACCGGCAGCGGGGCGCGGGCGACGATGCCGGACAGGGCCGCGTCCAGGCCCCGGTCCTCCAGTACCACCGGGTGCAGTCCGCGCACCAGGTCCCGGAGTTCGGCGATGGCCGCCTGCGCCTCCAGGTGCGCCTCGTCGATGACCTTCATGGCGCGCACCGCCTGCTGCTCCGGTGGCAGGCCCCTCAGCATCCGTCGCGCCAGCCCCAGGTTCATCGCCATCGACACCAGGCGCTGCTGCGCGCCGTCGTGCAGGTCGCGTTCGATCCGCCGCCGTTCGGCGTCCGCCGCGTCGACGACCTCGCTGCGGCTCTCCGCCAGCGACTCGACCCGCCGCTCCAACTCCCGGGCCCGGTTCGGGCCGAGGAGGGCGGCCGCCGCGCGCGTGTCCAGCCGGACGAGGAGTCGTGCGGCCCAGGGCATGGTGAGGACCAGCACTACTCCGAGCGCGCTGAGCCAGAGGTCGGTCTCGTTCTGCCCGCTGAAGGCGACGCTGTCCGGCGGTGCGGCCCACGCCCAGGCGAAGATCGTCGAGAGCAGGAACCCCACCGTCCACCCGCACAGCACGAGCACCGCGCCGGTCGCCAGCAGAGGCGAGGCGATCAGGTGGTAGCCGAGCTGCCGCCAGGTCGTCTCGGAGCGGAACCAGCGGACGGTCTGCCAGCTGATCCATGGTCCTTCGCGCTCGGGTGCCGCGGGTATCTCGAGCCCCAGCATCGACTGGAACCGGTCCCGCTGAAGGCGGGTCAGCAGCCGGTGGCAGAGCACCACCACGAGCAGGATCGTCAGCATCACCGTGCCGCTGAGTTTCCCCGGCAGTACCACCGCGAGGGCCCCGGCCGTGGGCAGCGCCATCGGCACCCCGGCAGCGACGAACGCGGTCTCGTGCCAGGCCCGGCGGGTGAACGGCGCGTAGCCGACGCGCAGCGCCGTCCGCCAGACGGGCGCCCGGTCAGTGGGGCCCGCATCCGGTCCTGAGGTTGCCATGCCGCAGAGCCTAGGGCTCAAGATCGCCGGTCGCCATGAACCCTGATGCCGGCTAAGGGTGTAGCTGGCACCACCCCCGACTCGGTCATGAGCACTACCGACTCGACCCACCCCGATCCGGGAGTCTGATCAGTGTGCACAGGCGCCCTGCAGGACGGCTTGCAGGAAGCGCACAGCTAGGGGAGGGACCCTGATGACCATGCAGCACTCGACACTCGATCTCGACTTCGACGGACTGCCCCTGCTCGACTCGCCGTGGTCGGTGCGCTTCGCCCAGAGCACCCGGGGCCGCGTCGCCCTGGAGGTCTACAACGCCGGGCTGCTGCTGGACGTGCTGGTGGCCCAGCCGCTCACGGCGGACGTGCTGCGCGGTGCCCGCCGCACCGGGCGAATCGGGCGGCCCTCGGTGCTCGCCTGGGGACATCTGCCACCCGACGGGGCGCCACCGGAGGTGACGTTCACCCAGCGGCACCGCGCGGCGCTTCCCGCCACGGCGGTCGCGACGGCCGGGGGGTTCTGGATAGCCGTGGCCGAGGGCTGCTACGACCGGGTCACCGCGACCGGGCAGGACGGAACCAGCGAGCGCCTGCGGGTCCGCGCGGGGTGGTCCCGTTGAGCATCGCCCTGCCGGCCGTCGGCGGCCGCACCGGCCGCACCGCCCGCCCCGTCGCCCGCCCCGCCTTCGGTCCCGCTGCCTCGCCGAAGGCGCGAAGCGGCACCCGGCCGCGGCCCGGCGTCCGCCCGCAGCCGCACTCCCGGCTGCTGCTCGGCCTCGGCCTGGCCCTGCTCCCCTGGATGGTGGTGCTCGCCACCTCGCTCCCGACCAGCGCCACCGCCTCGCACTGGTCCCTCGCCTGGGTCGGCCTGGACGCCCTGGAGGCGGCCGGCCTGATCAGCACCGGCATCCTGCTCCACCGCGACGACCCGCGCCACAGCCTCACTGCCGTGGCCACCGCCGCCCTGCTGCTCACCGACGCCTGGTTCGACATCACCACCGCCGCCCCGGGTGGGGACTTGACCACCGCAGTCGCGACGGCGCTGATCGTCGAGCTCCCCGTTGCCTTCGTCTGCGCCCGCCTCGCCCTCCGCGGCGTGACCACACGCGGCTGAGACGACGCAGAAGCGCGGGGAACTGCGCTGCCGGCCCTCTACGGAGGTGCGTGATCGGCAGCGCGGTTCCCCGCGCCCTTTGTCGTCGGCCTTGTCGTCGGCCCCGTCGTCGGCAGCGTGCTAGCAGCCGATCAGCTTGCCCGCGAGGAAGCCCTCGACCTGGTCGAGGGAGATCCGCTGCTGCTCCATGGTGTCGCGCTCGCGCACGGTCACCGCGTTGTCGTCCAGCGTGTCGAAGTCGACGGTGATGCAGAACGGCGTGCCGATCTCGTCCTGGCGGCGGTAGCGGCGGCCGATCGCGCCCGCGTCGTCGAACTCGACGTTCCAGTGCCTGCGCAGGTCCGCGGCCAGGCCGCGGGCCTTCGGCGAGAGCGCCGCGTTGCGCGACAGCGGCAGCACCGCGACCTTGACCGGCGCGAGCCTCGGGTCGAGGCGCATCACGACGCGCTTCTCCATCACACCCTTGGCGTTGGGCGCCTCGTCCTCACGGTAGGCGTCCAGCATGAACGCCAGCATGGCGCGGTTGACACCCGCGGCAGGCTCGATGACGTACGGGAACCAGCGCTCGCCGGACTCCTGGTCGAAGTACTTGAGGTCCTGGCCCGAGTGCTCCGAGTGCTGCGCCAGGTCGTAGTCGGTGCGATTGGCGACGCCCTCGAGCTCGCCGAACTCGTTGCCGCCGAACTGGAAGCGGTACTCGATGTCCACGGTGCGCTTGGAGTAGTGCGAGAGCTTCTCCTTGGCGTGCTCGTAGAAGCGCATGTTCTCCTCGCGGAGACCCAGGTCCGTGTACCAGTTCCAGCGCTCCTGGGTCCAGTACTCGAACCACTTCTCGTCCTCGCCGGGCTTGACGAAGAACTCC
The DNA here is from genome assembly GCF_041262165.1 of Streptacidiphilus sp. MAP12-16. Classification (NCBI taxonomy): domain Bacteria; kingdom Bacillati; phylum Actinomycetota; class Actinomycetes; order Kitasatosporales; family Streptomycetaceae; genus Streptacidiphilus; species Streptacidiphilus sp. MAP12-16. Next base: position 29,237 of record NZ_JBGCBY010000011.1, on the reverse strand, counting down.
ATCTCCATCTGCTCGAACTCGCGGGTGCGGAAGATGAAGTTGCCGGGGGTGATCTCGTTGCGGAAGCTCTTGCCGGTCTGGGCGATGCCGAACGGCGGCTTCTTGCGCGAGGTCTGCTGCACGGCGGCGAAGTTCACGAAGATGCCCTGCGCGGTCTCCGGGCGCAGGTACGCCAGACCGGCCGGGTCGTCCGCGTTGAAGGCGCCCAGGTGGGTCTGCAGCATGCCGGACATCGGCCGGGGCTCGGTGAAGCCGCCCTTGTTGCCGCAGTTGGGGCAGTTGACGTCGGCGAGGCCGTTGGCGGGGACGTGGCCGTGCTTGGCCTCGTACGCCTCTTCGAGGTGGTCCGCCCGGTAGCGCTTGTGACAGGAGACGCACTCGGTCAGCGGGTCGCTGAAGGTGGCGACGTGACCGCTTGCCTCCCAGACCTCGCGGGCCAGGATGACGGACGAGTCGAGACCGACGACGTCCTCACGGCTGGTGACCATGTTGCGCCACCACTGCCGCTTGATGTTCTCCTTCAGCTCGACACCCAGCGGTCCGTAGTCCCAGGCGGCCTTCTGGCCACCGTAGATCTCGCTGCAGGGATAGACGAAGCCACGGCGCTTGCTCAGGCTGACGATGGTGTCGATCTTGTCGGCGGCCACAGTGCTCTCTTCAGTACGACGAATGCGGTCAGTGATGGATTTCATTGCACGCGGGGCGCGCCTGGGCCGCTGGAGCGCGGGCCGGGGACGCGACCGAATACCTCAGGTTACCGGCCCATGCGGCAGAGGTTTCAAATCGATTGGAAGGACGGGACGATGCGACGGGCGGACCCGGCCGTGCGGCCCACACCTATTTGACAATGGTTTCCATTTGGATTGAAAATGGTTGTCTCGAGCTCGGCCCCCGGCTGGCAGAATGGCCGGGGGAAACCCCGTTCGAGACCACGTTCGAGACCCCCGTTCGAGACCCACCAGACCCACGAGACCTTGAGGAGGCCCGGTGACGCCGCCGCCTGCGAACCAGTCGTCCCCCGCCCGGTCGACCAGGCAGCGCACCGCCGTCGCCTCGCTCCTCGCGGAGGTCGACGACTTCCGCAGCGCCCAGGAGCTGCACGACCTGCTGAAGCATCGCGGCGACTCGGTCGGCCTCACCACCGTCTACCGCACCCTGCAGTCCCTGGCCGACGCGGGTGAGATCGACGTGCTGCGCACCGACGACGGCGAGGCCGTGTACCGGCGGTGCAGCAGCGGGCACCACCACCACCTGGTGTGCCGCTCCTGCGGTCGTACCGTCGAGGTGGAGGGGCCCGCCGTGGAGCGCTGGGCCGAGGGCATGGCGCGCGAGCACGGCTTCGTGGACGTCGCGCACACCCTGGAGATCTTCGGCACCTGCGCCGACTGCGCGGCCCAGGCGAACTAGCGCCGGCCCCGGGGCCCGGCCTAGATCTTCAGCACCCCTCCTAGCTCTGCCGGCCCTGCGGCTCGGGCTGCGGCTGCTCGGGGAGGGTGACCTCGTTGGGCAGCGCCCCGCCGTAGCGCCGGTCGCGGGAAGCGAACTCCTCGCAGGCCCGCCACAGGTCCCGGCGGTCGAAGTCGGGCCAGAGCACGTCCTGGAACACCATCTCCGCGTACGCCGACTGCCACAGCAGGAAGTTGGACGTCCGCTGCTCGCCACTGGGGCGGATGAACAGGTCCACGTCCGGCATGTCGGGGTGGTACATGTACTTGGCGAGGGTCTTCTCGTTGACCTTCTTCGGGTCCAGCCGCCCGGCCGCGACGTCCGCCGCCAGCGCCGCGGCCGCGTCGGCGATCTCGGCCCGGCCACCGTAGTTGACGCACATGTACAGCGTCATCGCGTCGTTGTCGCGGGTCATCTCCTCCGCGACCTGCAGCTCCTGGACGACGCTCTTCCACAGCTTCGGCATCCGCCCGGCCCAGCGGACCCTGATGCCCATGGCGTTCATCTCGTCCCGGCGGCGGTGGATCACGTCCCGGTTGAAGTTCATCAGGAAGCGCACCTCCTCGGGCGAGCGCTTCCAGTTCTCGGTGGAGAAGGCGTACAGGGAGAGGTTCTTCACGCCGAGCTCGATGCAGCCCTTGAGCACGTCCAGGACGACGCTCTCGCCGACCTTGTGCCCCTCCGTGCGGGGCAGGCCGCGCTCCTTCGCCCAGCGGCCGTTGCCGTCCATGACGATGGCGACGTGCTCGGGGACCAGCTCGCCCGGGATCTTGGGCGGCCGGGCGCCACTCGGGTGCGGCGACGGGGGAAGGTAGTCCCGCTGCCGACCGCCGCCGAAGAGTCCACGCCGTGCAGTTGCCATGAGCTTCTCGTTCTCCACAGTCGGTTCAGCGATCCACGTACTTGAGCGAGCGCAGGCCCCGCTCCAGGTGCCACTGGACGTACGCCGCGACCAGTCCGCTGCCCTCACGGCAGTGGCGCGGTTCGCAGGCGTCGGCCGTCGCCCAGTCCCCGGACAGCAGCGCGCCCAGGAGTTCCAGTGTCTCAGGGGAGGGTACGACACTGCCCGGCACCCGGCAGTCGGGGCAGAGGGCGCCGCCGGTCTGCACGGAGAAAAAACGGTTCGGCCCGGGCAGTCCGCACTTGGCGCAGTCACCGAAGGAGGGCGCGTAGCCGTTGACCGACAGCGAGCGGAGCAGGAAGGCGTCCAGCACCAGCGGTGCGTCGTGCTCGCCGGAGGCGAGCGTGCGCAGCGCCCCGATCAGCAGCAGGTACTGCTGGACGGCGGGCTCGCCCTCGTTCTCGGTGAAGCGCTCGGCGGTCTCCAGCATCGCCGTCGCAGCGGTGTAGCGGCCGTAGTCGTCGACTATCCGGCTGCCGTACGGGGTGATCGTCTCCACCTGGGTGCAGAGCGCCAGGTGGCGGCCGACGAGTTCCTCGCCCCGGGAGAAGAACTGCACGTCGACATGCGAGAAGGGCTCCAGCCGCGCGCCGAACTTGGACTTGGTCCGGCGCACTCCGCGGGCGACGGCGCGCACCCGGCCGTGCTGCCGGGTGAGCAGCGTGATGATGCGGTCCGCCTCGCCCAGCTTCTGGGTGCGCAGCACCACCCCGTCGTCGCGGAACAGACTCATGCGGCCCATTCTCGCGTACGGGACCGACAGTCCCCGACGCGAACGTTCAGTCGGCCAGGTCGGCCAGGTCGGCCAAGAAGGCGTTCAGGAGTGCGGCTGCCGGGCCGCCGCCTCCAGCGTGGCGTCGATCTGCTCGGGGCCGAGCTTGAGGCAGCTGCCGGCGGCCCGGAGCGCCTCCCGCTCGGCGGGGCGGTAGGGGCCGTCCGCGAGAGCGATCCAGGCGCCCTGGAGCAGCAGCCGCTCCCGGCCGGGCTCGGCGAGGTGCGCCGCGAGCGGCTCCAGCGCCGTGTGCAGCTCGATGGCGAGGCCGCTGCCGCAGCCGTACAGCTCGCCGAGCTCCTCGTCGCCGCCGGTCAGTGCGGCGAGCGCGGCCAGGACCTGGGGCTCGTCCAGCTCCGGGTGGCCGGCCTCGTGGATCACGCCCACAGCCGCGTCGCGGGCCGCACGGGCGGTGCCGCCGGCGGCGAGGACGGCGAGGGCGATGGTGTACTGCGCGGTGCGCAGCATCACCAGCAGATTGGCCGAGGTGGGCCGTTCCAGTGCGTCCAGCCCGTAGCGGGCGCGGCAGGCGGTGCACTGCAGGGTCGTCCCGGCGTCGCCCAGCGGCAGCACCGGCAGGCCCAGCAGCCGCAGCCATCTGCGCCCGCTCTGGCGGCGGTAGTTGCGGTCGCCGCCGCAGCCCAGGCAGAAGAACTCCCCGAGCGACTCGGTACGCCACCGGGCGCGCAGCTCAACAAGCTTGGGGGCCACTAGCTGTGTCACGGCCACTCCCTCTGCCCCACCGACTCCACTGTCGGTTGCACAGATGCTGCCACGCGCAATGACGCCCTGTCAGTACCCCCGACGGCCGACAGATCAAAAAATTGTGTCCCAGAACACAGTGGCCCCTCGCTGAACAGCGAGGAGCCACCGGGGTGCTGCGGATGCGAACTGCGGGTGTCAGCCGCGCTGCGCCCGGTTGACGGCGCTGACGACGGCCTTGATCGACGCCAGCACGATGCTGGTGTCGATACCGACGCCCCACAGCACCTTGCCGTCCACGGCGCACTCCCAGTAGGAGGCGGCCTGGGCGCCCGAGCCCTGGCTCATGGTGTGCTCGACGTAGTCCAGCAGGCGGGCGTCGATGCCGATCGAGGCCAGCGCGGCGAAGAAGGCGTCGATCGGGCCGTCGCCGACTCCGGCCAGCTCGACCGGCGTGCCGTCCACGACGGCCTGGACGCTGATCGCGTCCTTGCCCTCGGGGGTGCTGCCGAGCCGGTAGGCGCCCAGCTGGATGCGGCCCCAGGCGTCGCCCGGGGTGGGCAGGTACTCGTCCTCGAAAGCGGCCCAGATCTGCGCGGGGGTGACCTCGCCGCCCTCGGCGTCGGTCTTCGCCTGGATGATCCGGGAGAACTCGATCTGCATCCGGCGCGGCAGGTCCAGCTTGTGGTCGTTCTTCAGGACATAGGCGATGCCGCCCTTGCCGGACTGGCTGTTGACGCGGATGACGGCCTCGTAGGAACGGCCGACGTCCTTCGGGTCGATCGGCAGGTACGGCACGCCCCAGGTGTGCTCGCCGACCGGGTGCCCCGCTGCGGCGGCGTCCGCCTCCAGGGCGTCGAAGCCCTTCTTGATCGCGTCCTGGTGCGATCCGGAGAAGGACGTGTAGACCAGGTCGCCGGCGTAGGGGTGGCGCTCGGGGACGACCATCTGGTTGCAGTACTCGTAGGTGCGGCGGATCTCGTCGATGTCCGAGAAGTCGATCATCGGGTCGACACCCTGCGAGAACAGGTTCATGCCGACGTTGACCAGGTCCAGGTTGCCGGTTCGCTCGCCCTGCCCGAACAGACACCCCTCGACCCGGTCGGCGCCTGCCATCAGGGCCAGCTCCGCGGAGGCCACGCCGGTGCCCCGGTCGTTGTGGGGGTGGGTGGACAGCGCGATGAACTCGCGGCGGGACAGGTTGCGCGACATCCACTCGATCTTGTCGGCGTAGACGTTCGGTGTGGAGCGCTCCACCGTGGTCGGCAGGTTCAGGATGATCTCGCGGCCCTCGCCGGGCTGCCAGACGTCCATGACCGCCTCGCACACCTCCAGCGCGAAGTCCAGCTCGGTGTCGATGAAGATCTCCGGCGAGTACTGGTAGCCGAAGACGGTCTCGGCACCCGACGACGAGCGCGTCAGCAGCTTCTCGGCGTACTCCATGACCAGGCGGGTGCCGTCCACGGCGATCTGCTTGACGTCGTCCTTGGAGCCCTTGAACACCACCCGGCGGAACAGCGGCGCGGTCGCGTTGTACAGGTGCACGGTCGCCCGGGGCGCACCGACCAGCGATTCGACGGTGCGCTCGATCAGCTCCTCGCGGGCCTGCGTCAGGACGCTGATGGTGACGTCCTCGGGAATCGCGCCCTCCTCGATGATGGAGCGCACGAAGTCGAAGTCGGTGGCGCCGGAGGAGGGGAAGCCGACCTCGATCTCCTTGTAGCCCAGGCGCACCAGCAGATCGAACATGGCCCGCTTGCGCGCCGGGGACATCGGGTCGATCAGTGCCTGGTTGCCGTCCCGCAGGTCGGTGGACAGCCAGCGCGGGGCCTTGCTGATGACCTTGCTGGGCCAGGTGCGGTCGGGCAGGTCCACCGTGCCGAAGGGTACGTAGCGCTGGAACGGCATTCCCGAGGGCTGCTGGCGGACGGAGGCGGCGGTGACGGGCGTGGGCCGCTCGACGAAGGGCCGGCCGGGGTTCGCGCGCTGGGTGTCGGACATGGGTCTCATGCTCCCTGAGGTGGGTGGGCTGTCGATGACTGAGGACCGACGGCCGACGACTGCGGCAAGCAAGAAGCGCACAGCACGAGTCCCCGCGGCGAGGGAGTCGGCCAGTTCCACACTCTGCGGTGTGTACTACAGGCCCTCGCCGCGGCAGCTAAGAAGCAGCAGCCCGGTACGCATGATGGAGCCACAGTAACCCAGCGTCGCCGCTGGACACAGCAGAACCCACGGACGTTCCGCCCATTGAGACAGGACCTTGATCCCGCGGACCTGTCGCAACCACCACTCTGCGGAGCAGACTGGACACCATGCGTATCCAGGTGACCCGTTCCGGCGGCGTCCTCGCGGACGAGTACCGCGCCGTCCTCGACACCCAGGGGCGGCCGGACGCCCCCCACGTCCACGCCCTGGCCAGGGAAGCGGTCGGCGCCTGCACCCGCACGCCGACCTTCGGCATACCCGCCGGCTACCACTACGCGATCACCCTCGACGACCGCGCCACCGGCCACTGCGCCGACCCCCAACTCACAGCCAGCCAACGCAACCTGATCGCCCTGGTCCTGTCCCAGGGCGGGTGACCGCAGACGCGGCGGGTCAGCCTGCGGCGGGCACGTCGAGGGCGACGGTCAGCGGGCGGTCGGCGGCGCTGCGGCCGGCCTCCACCGCGTAGCTGCCGGGGCGCAGCGCCCAGCCGTTCGGGCCCCAGGTCTGGAACGCGCGCAGCGGCAGGGGCACGCGGGCCTCCGCTACCTGGCCCGGCTCCGCCGAGACCACTGCGAAGCCGGCGAGCCTGCGGTCGGGACGGGACCGGTCCGCACCGTCCGGCGCCAGGTAGACCTGGACGGTCTCGCGACCCGGCCGGGCGCCGGTGTTGCGTACCCGGACGACGGCCTCGGCACGGACCGCGTACGGATCGTCGTCGGCGCCGGGGGCGGCGGAGACGCCTGGGGCGGCGGAGACGCCTGGGTCGACGGAGACGCCTGGGTCGACGGAGACGTCGTCGCGCAGCCGCACGTCCAGGCCCTCGTAGGCCCAGTCGGTATAGCCGAGGCCGTGCCCGAACCAGTACGCCGGTTCCGCCGACGCGCGCCGCTGCCATGCCGGGTAACCGATGAACAGGCCCTCGTCGTAGGCGAGCCGGCCGTCCGTCGGCTCCACCTCCCAGACCGGGCAGTCCGCCTCGTCGGCGGGCCAGGTGGTGGGCAGACGGCCGCCCGGCTCGCTGAAGCCGAGCAGCACGTCGCTCAGGGCCGCGCCCGCCTCCTGGCCGGGGAACCAGGTCAGCAGCACCGCCGCGACGTCGTCACGCCAGGGCATCAGCACCGGCGCGCCCGCGTTGACGACGACGACCGTGCGCGGGTTGACCGCGGCGACCCGGGCGACCAGCTCGTCCTGGCGTCCGGGCAGGGAGAGCCGGTCGCGGTCGACGCCCTCGCTCTCGACCTCGTCGGTGGTCCCCACGACGACCACGGCGACATCCGCGGCGGCAGCCACGGCAACCGCCTCGTCGATCAACTCGTCAGCGGTGCCGACCGGTTCGGCGTGGCCGAGGGAGAACGACACCAGGCCGAACCCGGCGAAGCCGGAGCCGGGCGAGAGGGTGTGCCGCAGCCTCACCTCGACCGGCGCGGTGGTCGGCAGGTCGAGTTCGAAGACGGCCTCCGGCGGGTTGAGGAAGGCCCCGCCCGGGTCGGTGCCCTCGAACTCCACGACACCGTCGAACAGCACCGCGCCGTCCGCCTCCAGCCGGAATCTCCCCGCGCCCCGGATCGCGAGCCTGTGCACGCCGGTGACCCGCGGGACGAGCGTGCCGGTGGCGAGCACGCCGCCGAGCACGTCGAAGCCGACGCCCTCCGGGAGCCGGCCCAGCCAGCGGACGTCGCCGTCCGGCAGCGAGGCCGAGGCCAGGTGCTCGCCGTCGCGGCCCAGCAGCTCCGCGCGCAGCGGCTCGGCGAAGGGCGGAACGTGGGTGCGTGGGTCCGCGCCCACCGCGTAGCTGAGCGCGGTGCTGGGCTGCAGCCCCGCGCGCAGCCCCTCCAGCGGGCTGACCACCCGGGTGGGGAAGACCCTCGCGCTGCCGCCGCCACCGATCCGGACCTCCGCGGCGGCCGCGCCGATCAGGGCGACCGAGCCGAGCTCCGTACTGAGCGGCAGCATGCCGTCATTGCGGACCAGGGTGAACGAGCGGGCGGCGACCTCGCGGGCCAGCGCCTCGCCGTCGATCCGGTCAGGCGTAACGGTGACAACGGCGGGGGCGTCGGCGAGGAGTCCGACCCGCGCGGCGAGGAGCAGCACCCGCCGGGCGAGGTCATCCACCGTCTCCTCGGGGACCCGGCCGTCGCGGACGGCGGCGACCAGCCGCTCCCCGTAGACGGTGACCGGTCCCGGCATGGCGACGTCGAGGCCGGCGAGGGCGTTCCTGACGGTGTCACGCGCTGCGGTCCAGTCCGAGACGAGGATCCCGTCGAACCCCCACTCCTCGCGCAGCACACGGTTGTTGAGCTCGTCGTGCTCGCTCATGCTGTGGCCGTTGACCTGGTTGTAGGCGGCCATCAGGCCCCATGGGCGGGCCTTGCGGACGATCGCCTCGAACGGCGCGAGGTAGAGCTCGCGCAGGGTGCGCTCGTCGGCCAGCACGTCCACGGTGAAGCGCTCGGTCTCGGAGTCGTTGGCGACCCAGTGCTTGGGCGTGGTCGCCACGCCGCCGTCCTGGACGCCGCCCACCAGGGCCGCGCCGATCTCGCCGGTGAGGAACGGGTCCTCGGAGTACGCCTCGAAGTGGCGTCCGCCGCGCGGGCTGCGGTGCAGGTTGACGGTCGGTGCGAGGACGACGTGCGCGCCCTTGCGGCGTGCCTCCTGGGCGAGCAGACCGCCGGTGCGGCGGGCCAGGTCGAGGTCCCAGGTGGCGGCCAGCGCGGTCGGCGAGGGGATGGCGATGGAGGGGTCCTCGGCGGTCCAGTACTCGCCGCGTACTCCGGCCGGGCCGTCGGACATGACGAGCCGTCCGAGGCCGATGTCCTCGTTGGCCGGGAGCGACCACCTGTCGGCCCCGGCGAGCAGGGCGACCTTGGCCGCCAGGTCCAGCTTGCCGAGGGCCGCCTCGACGGCCTGGGCCCGCTGGTGGTCGGTGGGGGTGGTGTCGGTGCTGCCCATACTCGGATCCAGCCTTCCAGCGAGGTCGTGAAGTCGTCCCGGTGGAAGGTGTGCCCGGCTCCGGCGACCGTACGCACCATGAAGCCGCTCGCGCGAGGCTGAGGCGGGGCTGGAGTGGGCTGGACCGAGCGGGCTGGGCAGGGCAGGGCTGGGCGTCAGAAACCGAGCTTGCGAAGCTGCTTGGGGTCGCGCTGCCAGTCCTTGGCGACCTTGACGTGCAGGTCCAGGTAGACCGGGGTGCCGAGCAGCGCCTCGATCTGCCGGCGCGCCACTGTGCCCACATGCTTCAACCGCGCCCCCTTGGCGCCGATCACGATGGCCTTCTGGCTCTGGCGCTCGATGTAGACGTTGGCGTGGATGTCCAGCAGCGGCTTGCCCTCGGGGCGGCCCTCGCGCGGCAGCATCTCCTCGACGACCACGGCGAGCGAGTGCGGAAGCTCGTCCCGTACGCCTTCGAGCGCGGCCTCGCGGATCAGCTCCGCGACCATGACCTGCTCCGGCTCGTCGGTGAGGTCCCCCTCCGGATACAGCAGCGGGCCCTCGGGGAGCAGCGGCACCAGCAGGTCAGCGAGCAGCTCCACCTGCGTGTCGCCCACGGCGGACACCGGGACGATCTCGGCCCAGTCGATACCGAGCTCGGCGCCCAGCTGCGACAGCGCGATCAGTTGCTCCGCGAGCTGCTTGGAGTCCACCAGGTCGGTCTTGGTGACGATGGCGACCTTGGGGGTGCGCTTGATCCCGGCGAGCTCCTTGGCGATGAACTTGTCGCCCGGGCCCAGCTTCTGGTCCGCGGGGACGCAGAAGCCGATGACGTCGACCTCGGCCCAGGTCGACCGGACCACGTCGTTGAGCCGCTCGCCCAGCAGCGTGCGCGGCTTGTGCAGGCCGGGGGTGTCCACGAGGATCAGCTGCGCGTCGGGGCGGTGCACGATGCCCCGGACGGTGTGCCGGGTGGTCTGCGGCCGGTCGGAGGTGATCGCGACCTTGATACCGACCAGGGCGTTGGTGAGGGTGGACTTACCCGCGTTGGGCCGCCCGACGAAGCAGGCGAAGCCCGACCGGTGCGGGCGGGCCCCCTGGGAGGCGGCGTCGTCGGCGATGGGCCTGGCGGACTGCTGGGTGGGGCGAGAGCTCATGGCGACCATTCTCCCCCATGGCGGGGATCGGCACGGTCACCGCAGGCGGAGCGGATCTTCCGAACGGGCGAGCGCCCGGCTACTTCCCGCGCTTGAAGAGTGAGCCGAGCCCGCCGACGACGGTGAACAGGGCCACCACGATCGAGGCCGCCAGCCAACCGGGGCTCCTGGTCTCCTGCCAGTGGCCCATCCCCATGAGCACGAACAGGACGGCCGCGATAAAACCTATGCCCCCCACAGCATCCCTCCCCCTCGGATCCCCCCAGCAGTTCCGCCCCGACCCTAGTCGGGTCGGGGCGGAAGGCAAGACGTCCATCCGAAGACGGCGGTCGAAGCGCGGTCTCAGTGCGCCTCGGCCGTCAGCCGCAGCGAGCCGTCCGGGCCGGCCAGCAGCACGGGGGTGCCCGCGCCGCCGAGGTCCCGCGCCGCCGCGAGGTCGGCGGCGGCGAGCTCGCTCGCCTCGCTGACGACGGCTGCCGCCTCCAGTCCCTTGGCGCCGCTGGCCACGGCCATCGCCACGGCCGTCTGCAGCGCGCTGAGCGTCAGCGACTCCAGCGAGACGGTCCCGGCGACATAGGTGCGCCCGGTCTCGTCCCGTACGGCCGCACCCTCGGACACGCCGTTGCGGGCGCGGACGGACCGCGCCAAGGTGATGATCTTCTTGTCTTCTGGGTCCAGGCCCGCCGTGAGGTCGCTGTCGCTCATGCGTCCGAGGATACGGCCCGGTCCTGCCTGGTCAGGACGACCACCGGGATGGGGCCGGGCGCGGTGGCCTGGAAGTCCGCCATGAACGGCGCCAGCTCGATGCGCTTGGTCCACAGCCGGTCCCGCTCCTCGCCCTCGGCGAAGGTCGCCACGGCCGTGAACGTCTCCGTGCCGACCTCGACCGTCACCTTCGGGTCGGCGCGCAGGTTGTGGTACCAACCCGGGCGGGTCGGCCGGCCCCCGTTGGCGGCGAAGACCACCCAGCTGTCGCCGTCCACCATGCCCGCGAGCGGCATCGTCCACGACTCACCGGTCCGGGCGCCCGTGGTGGTCAGCAGGAGCAGCAGCGATCCCTCGAACTGGCCGCCCACCACCCCCTCGTTCGCCCTGAACTCCTCGATGATCTACTGGTTCCACTTGAGCCGCTCTGCCTGCTCCATCGCCCGAACTCCTTAGACTCGTGGCCTGGTTCAGCCGAAGATCCGGCTTTGGCCATCCGGCTTGAATCCTGACAGAGCCCCTTCGCTGACTGCCAACATCCGGCGAGTGACTTCCGGACTCACCGCGGCTCGGATCCCGGCGAGTTGACGGCCATTGACAACGGCCTGGGGAGCGACAGGGCCCGCGGCGCCGGCCGCTGATGTCGGAGTCGGCAACGCGGCGAGCGGAGGTGCCGGACGGTGGGCGCCCCAGCCCTGTCGCTCCCCCGGTCGTAAATGCTTCCGGCGGTGGGTAGCGTGCGCGCATGACTCGTCATCGGATCGGCGTGATGTATGACCGTGCCTCTGTGCCGGAGGGGCTGCCCGGGTTCGCGAGGGCTGCGGAAGCGCTGGGGGTGGACGACCTGTGGGTGGTCGAGGATCTGGAGTGGGCCGGATCGGTCGCGTCCGCCGCTGCGGCGCTCGCGGTGACCGAGCGGCTGCGGGTGGGCATCGGGATCGCCCCCGCGCCGCTGCGGAACGCGGCGCTGCTGGCGATGGAGCTCGCCGCTCTGGCGCGGATGTTCCCGGATCGGCTGACGGCGGGGATCGGGCACGGGGTCGCCGAGTGGATGGCGAAGGTCGGCGCGGCGCCGCGCAGCCCGCTCGCGCTACTGGAGGAGACGGTGACCGCCGTGCGCGGGCTGCTGCGAGGCGAGGAGGTGACCGTCGACGGCCGGGAGGTGCACCTGGACGCTGTCCGGCTGGTGCATCCGCCGACCGTCGTACCGCCGGTGATCGCCGGGGTGGTGCGCCCGCGCTCGCTGGAGCTGGCGGGGCGGGTCGCCGACGGCACGCTGATCGCGGAGGGCCACGGCCCGGACGACCTGGCCGCGGCCCTCGCGCACATCGCCAAGGGCCGGGCGGAGGCGGCGGTCCCGACCCCGCACAGCTTGACCGTGTTCACCTTCCTCTGCGTCGAGGACGACCCGGAACGGCTGCGGGCCACCCTGGCGCCGGTCATCGGCCCCCAGGCCGAGTGGATGGACCGACCGGTCGCCGAGATGTTCGCCGCCACCGGACCGGCCGCCACGGCGGCCGCCCGGGTGCGCGAGCTGTGGGCGGCCGGAGCCGACACGGTGGTACTGCGGCCGGTCGGCCCCGACCCGTTGCGGCAGCTCGAGGCGGCCGTCAGCGCTCTTCGCCGATAGGAGCGGCGGCGAGCCTGCGCAGGGCCAGCTCGGCGAGCAGCGCCGCGCCGTCCGCCAGCACCGAGTCGTCGAAGACGGCTTCCGGCGAGTGGTTGTAGGGCGCGGTGGCCGGGTCCTTGCCCTCCGCGCACGCGCCGAGGAAGAAGTACCCGGAGGGGACCAGTTCCCCGACGTACGAGAAGTCCTCAGCTCCAGCCAGTGGCTGAGGCATCGTCACATAGCGCTCCTCGCCCAGAAGTTCGCGCGCGGTGGTGGCGACGAAGTCGGCCTCCGCCACGTCGTTGACGGTGACCGGGTAGAGGTCCTCGTACTCGGCGTCGACCTCCAGGCCGTGCGCCGCCGCGATGCCGCGCACGACGCGGAGCGACTCCTCCCGCACCCGCTCCCGGGCCTCGGGCGAGAAGGAGCGCACGGTGGCCTCGAAGAAGGCGTCGTCCGGGATGACGTTGTTGATGGTCCCGGCGTGGAAGGTGCCGACCGTGACGACGACCGGGTCGAAGGCGTCGAAGCGGCGGGTCACCATGGTCTGCAGCGCCAGCACCGCCTCGCAGGCGGCGGGCACCGGGTCGAGCGCGGCGTGCGGCGCGGAGCCGTGGCCGCCGCGGCCGCGCATGGTGACGGTCAGGGTGTCGGCCGCCGCCATGATCGGACCGCGGCGGCAGAGCACCTGGCCCCTCGGCATGGCGGAGGCCACGTGCAGCGCGTAGGCGGCGACTGGCGTGGAGCCGCTCGCGTCGAGCAGCCCTTCCTCGATCATCACCTTCGCGCCTCCCTTCCCCTCCTCCCCCGGCTGGAACATGAACACCACGTCACCGGCGAGGGTCTCGCGCCGCTCGGCGAGCAGCCGCGCCGCCCCCGCGAGGACCGCGACGTGCAGGTCGTGGCCGCAGGCGTGCATCGCGCCCGGGACGGTCGAGGCGTACGGCAGGCCGCTGGTCTCGTGCACCGGCAGCGCGTCCATGTCGCCCCGCAGCAGCACCGTCGGCCCGGGCTTCGCCCCCCGGAGCACCGCCGTGACCGAGCTGAGCTTCCCGCCCAGCGTGACGGTCAGCGGCAGCCCGTCCAGCGCGGCCAGGATCTTCGCCTGGGTCAGCGGCAGGTCCAGCCCGATCTCCGGCTCCCGGTGCAGGGCTTGGCGCAGCGCGGCCAGTTCGGGCTGGAGCAGGGCGGCGGACTCGGTCAGGGTCGGCAGCGAGGGGGCGGTGGTCATGAAGGGAGCTCCCGGCGGTAGTAGTGCGATCGGCAGACCGGACAAGCCCTATCACTGGAGCACGGCTCAGGTCACTACCGCCTTGGAGCCAAGCGGAGCGGCGCGCATTCGGGTATGGCCCGTCAGTCCGACTCCGGGCGCTCCTCGTCGCCCTCCTCGCCCCGGGTGCGGGCGTCCTCACCGCGCCGCCGCCTGCGCGGCACCGGCTCGGCGAGCAGCGTCCCGATGCGGTTGCGCCGGCCCGCGGTGCTCTCCGCTGTCAGCCGGATGGCGCTGATCGGCAGCTCGTCCCCCTCCGGCACCGGCACCTCGATGCCGGAGCCGGGGATCGGCACCCGGCCGAGGGCCTTGGCGAGCAGACCGCCGACGGTCTCCACGTCCTCGTCCTCCAGCTCGATGCCGAACAGCTCGCCGAGCTCCTCCACCGGCAGCCGCGCGGTGATCCGGTACGCACCGTTCCCGAGCGGCTCGACCGGCGGGGCCTCGCGGTCGTACTCGTCGGTGATCTCGCCGACGATCTCCTCCAGGATGTCCTCGATGGTGACCAGGCCGGCCGTCCCGCCGTACTCGTCGATGACGACCGCGACATGGATGCGGTCGCGCTGCATCTCCCGCAGCAGGTCGGCGACGGGCTTGCTGTCGGGGACGTAGGTGGCCTGCCGCATCACCGCGCTGACCGGCTCCGCCTCGGCCTCGCGGTTGACGTGGGTGCGGCGCACCAGGTCCTTGAGGTAGACGATGCCGACCACGTCGTCCTCGTTCTCGCCGACGACCGGCATCCGGGAGAAGCCGCTGCGCAGCGCCAGGGTCAGCGCCTGCCGGACCGTCTTCTCGCGCTCGATCATCACCAGGTCGGTGCGCGGCACCATCACCTCGCGGACGATGGTGTCGCCGAGCTCGAAGACCGAGTGCACCATGCGGCGCTCTTCGTCCTCGATCAGCGAGTCCTTCTCGGCGAGGTCCACCAGCGCCCGCAGCTCCGCCTCGGACGCGAACGGGCCCTCGCGGAAGCCCTTGCCCGGGGTGAGCGCGTTGCCGAGCAGGATCAGCAGGCGGGGGATGGGGCCGAGGATGCGGTTCAGTGGCAGCAGCACCACGGAGGCTGCGGTGGCCACGTTCATGGGGTGCTGGCGGCCGATGGTCCTCGGCGAGACGCCCACGGCGACGAAGGACACCAGCACCATCGCGCCGATGGCGACCAGCACCGCCTGCCAGGTCTCGTGGAAGGAGCGGACGCAGACCACGGTCACCAGGACGGCCGCGGCCATCTCGCAGGTGACCCGGATCAGCGTGGCCAGGTTGAGGTAGCGGATCGGGTCGCTGGCGAGGGTGAGCATCCGCCCCGCGCCCCGCCGTCCGTGCCGGAGGGCCTCCTCGGCGCGGAAGCGGGACACCCGGGAGATGCCCGCCTCCGCACAGGCCGCCAGCCACGCGAGGATCACGAGGAGGACGGCGACGACGAGAAAGCCGGTACTACTGCCACTCATGTCGAACTGCTCATTTCGGACTGCCGCTCACGGGGTCGCGCTCAGCGGGTCGTCGGGGCGGGGGACGGTCCGGTTTCACCGCGTGCGGCGCGCCAGTCGTCCAGGATGCGCTTCTGCAGCCCGAACATCTCCCGCTCCTCGTCCGGATCCTCGTGGTCGTAGCCGAGGACGTGCAGCACTCCGTGGACGGTGAGCAGTTGCAGCTCGGCGTCCATGGAGTGCCCGTTGGCCTTGCCCTGACTGGTCGCCACCTCCGGGCACAGCACGATGTCGCCGAGCAGGCCCTGCGGCAGCTCCTCGTCCTCCTTGCCGGGACGCAGCTCGTCCATGGGGAACGACATCACGTCGGTCGGTCCGGGCTCGTCCATCCACTGGATGTGCAGCGCCTCCATGGCCTCCGCGTCGACGACGATCACGGACAGTTCGGAGAGAGGGTGGATCCGCATCCGGTCCAGGGCGAAGCGGGCGACGTCCAGGATCGCCTGCTCGTCCATCTCCGTGCCGGACTCGTTGTTGATGTCGATCGACATGTCAGCTTTCGGTGCGTCGGGGCTGTCGGGACTGTCGGGCGGGTTGGGTCCTGTGGTTGACGCTCTGCTTCGCGTCGTAGTGGCCGTAGGCATCGACGATCTTGCCGACCAGCTTGTGGCGCACGACGTCCTGGCTGGTCAGCCGGCTGAAGTGGATGTCGTCGACATCGGCCAGAATCTCCTGGACGATGTTCAGCCCGCTGACGGTACCGCCCGGCAGGTCGATCTGGGTGACGTCGCCGGTCACCACGATCTTGGAGTTGAAGCCGAGCCGGGTGAGGAACATCTTCATCTGCTCGGCACTGGTGTTCTGTGCCTCGTCCAGGATGATGAACGCGTCGTTGAGCGTGCGCCCGCGCATGTAGGCGAGCGGAGCGACCTCGATCGTGCCCGCGGCCATCAGCCGCGGGATCGAGTCGGGGTCGATCATGTCGTGCAGCGCGTCGTACAGCGGGCGCAGGTACGGGTCGATCTTCTCGTAGAGCGTGCCGGGCAGGAAGCCGAGCCGCTCCCCCGCCTCGACCGCCGGGCGGGTCAGGATGATCCGGGTGACCTGCTTGGCCTGCAGTGCCTGCACCGCCTTGGCCATCGCCAGGTACGTCTTGCCGGTACCGGCGGGGCCGATCCCGAAGACGATGGTGTGGCGGTCGATGGCGTCGACGTAGTTCTGCTGGTTGAGCGTCTTGGGGCGGATCGAGCGTCCGCGGTTGGACAGGATGTTGGCGGTGAACACCGACGACGGACTGTCGGAGCCCTCCGGGCTGGTCGGGTCCTCGGCAGCCTTGCGCAGCATGGCGATGGAACGCTCCACGGAGTCCTCGGTCAGGGGCTGGCCGGTGCGCAGCACCAGCATCATCTCGTCGAACAGGCGCTGGACCAGGCGGGTCTCTGCGCGGTCGCCGGTGGCGGTGATCTCGTTCCCCCGGGCGTGGATGTCCAGGCTCGGGAAGCCCTTCTCGATCACCTTCAGGAGGGAGTCCGCGGCGCCGAGTACGGTCACCATCGGGTGGCTCTCCGGGATCACGATCTTCGCCTGGGCCCGGGGCCGCGTCGAATCCTGTGCCGGAGTAGGAACGCTGTTCGCGCGTGGTGTCGTAGAAGTCATGGGTCGGCCCTGGGGCCTGCCTCATCCCATCTCTCTATCGGGTCCGCCAGCCTCTCGGGCGTGGTCTGACAAGGGTACGACGGACGGTACGGCCGGAGAGAACGATCGTCCGCCCGTGCCGCGAGTGACGCCAGTCCTTTTATGTGTCGCAGCATGTGTCGCAGCATGTGTCGCAGCAGGTGTCACCGCATGATTCTCCGCGTCACTCGCCGCCTTGTTCTCGGGACGGCTCGATCTGCCGTCGCGCAGGGACGGCCACCCGCATCAGGTCCTCCGCCAGCACGATCTCGCCGTCGAAGTACCGCCGCGCCTCGTCGAGGTGCCCGGACAGGTCCGGGTAGCGCTGCGAGAAGTGGGTCAGGACCAGCGTCCGCACGCCGGCCTCGGCCGCGACCTGGGCCGCCTGCCCGGCGGTGAGGTGTCCGTGGTCCTCGGCCAGGGTCCGCTCGGCCTCCAGGAAGGTCGCCTCGATCACCAGCAGGTCCACCCCGTCCGCGAGTCGGGCGACGCCCTCGCACAGCCTGGTGTCCATCACGAAGGCCGCGCTCTGGCCTCGTCGCAGCTCGCTGACCTGGTCGAGAGTCACCGTCCTCCCCTCGCCGAGGGCGACCGCGCCGACACGCTGGAGCTGTCCGACGGCGGGCCCGGTGACGCCGAGTGCGGCCAGCCGCTCGGGAAGCATCCGCCGCCCGTCCGGCTCGGTGACCCGGTAGCCGAAGGACTCGACCGGGTGCGACAGGGCCACCGCCTCCAGGGCGAAGGGCGCGCCCGGCGCCTTGAGCTCGCTCGTCCCGCTGATCGGCTCCTGCCTCAGTTCCACGGTCTCGTGGAAGGCGCTGGCGTGCCTCAGACGCTCGAACCAGTGCTGCCCCGACGCCGGGTAGTAGGCGGTGACGGGGTGCGGCGGCCGGTCCAGGTTGATCCGCTGGATCACCCCCGGGAGGCCCAGGCAGTGGTCCCCGTGGAAGTGCGTGACGCAGATCCTGGTGATGGCGTGAGCGCTCACACCGGCGTGCAGCAGCTGCCGCTGGGTGCCCTCGCCGGGGTCAAAAAGCAGGCCCTCGCCGTCCCAGAGCAGCAGGTAGCCGTTGTGGTTGCGGTGCCGGGTGGGGACCTGACTGGCCGTCCCCAGCACCACGAGCTCGCGTTGCATCAGCGCCTCTCCTGCGGCCGATTCTCGGTGAAGCCCGGCTCAGACCAGCCTCTCGCGCAGGCCGTCCGCTCCACCGAGGACGTGGACGTGTGCGTGGAACACGGTCTGTCCGACGCCCCTGCCGGTGTTGAAGATCAGACGGTAGCCCGCGCCGCCGGCAGATTCCGCGACCTTCTCGTCCTCGGCCACCCGCCCCGCCTCGGCCAGCACGGTCCCGGCCAGCGCCGGGTCGGCGTCGGCGAGCGCGGCGGCATTGGGGTAGTGAGCCCTGGGGATCACCAGCACATGGGTGGGCGCCTGCGGGTTGATGTCGCGGAACGCGAGCGTCGACTCGGTCTCCCGCACCACGGTGGCCGGGATCTCGCCCGCCACGATCCTGCAGAACAGGCAGTCCGCCTGCGGCTCTCCCGACACGTCGTCATCTCCTCGGCTGCGGCCCGAAACAGACCCGCACATGGTCGCTGGTGTCGTCGTATCGTACCGGCGGAGGGGTGGGCCGCCGCCAGGCGGCAGCGGCCCACCCCTCTGGCCCCCGCTACAGGTCGGGGATGCTCGGCGGGGTCGCCGCCGGGGTCTCCTCCAGCGCGGCGAGCGCGATCCGGATCGCCTCGTCGAGCTGCGGGTCGCGGCCCGCCGCCCAGTCCTGCGGGGTGCAGACCACCTCGACGTCCGGGTCGACGCCGTGGTTCTCCACGCCCCAGCCGTAGCCCTCCAGCCAGAAGGCGTAGCGCGGCTGGGTCACACCGGTGCCGTCGACCAGGCCGTAGCGACCGTCGATCCCGACGACGCCGCCCCACGTGCGGACGCCGACGACCGGGCCGAGCTTCAGGGCCTGGAAGGCGGCGTTGACGATGTCGCCGTCCGAGCCCGAGAACTCGTCCGCGACCGAGACCAGCGGGCCGCGGGGCGCGTCCACCGGGTAGGGGATCGGGGTGCAGCCGCGGACGACATCCCAGCCGATGATCCGGCGGTTCAGCTTCTCGATGATCAGCTGGGAGGTGTGGCCGCCGCGGTTCTCCCGGACGTCGACGACCAGGCCCTCCCTCAGCATCTCGGTCCGCAGGTCGCGGTGGATCTGCGCCCAGCCGTTGGCAACCATGTCGGGCACGTGCAGGTAGCCGAGGCGGGTGCCGGAGTGCTCACGAACGTACGCGCGACGACCCGCGACCCAGTCGTGGTAGCGCAGCGGCTCCTCGTCCGCCAGTGGGATCACCACGACCGTGCGCACCGCGTCCCCGTCGGCCTGGCCGATGGTCAGTTCGACCGGCTTGCCCGCCGTGCCGACGAGCAGCGGCGCGGGCCCGGTGACCGGGTCCACCGGTCGGCCGTCCACGGCGAGGACCGACTCCCCGGCGCGGACGCTGACCCCGGGGGCCGCGAGCGGCGAGCGGGCGGCCGGGTCGGAGGACTCGCCGGGGAGCACTCGCACGACCCGCCACACGCCGTCGGCGGCGCGGGCGAGGTCCGCGCCGAGCAGGCCCTGACGGCGGTTCGCGGCGGGCCCGGACCTCGCCGGCTGGACGTAGGCGTGCGAGGTGCCCGGCTCGCCCTGGAGCTCCCAGAGCAGGTCCACCAGGTCGCTGTGGCTGCCGACCCGTTCCACCAGCGGCCGGTAGCGGCGCTGCACGGCGACCCAGTCCAGGCCGCCGAGGTCGACCCGCCAGAAGTTGTCCCGCATCAGTCGCGCGGTCTCGTCGAACATCTGCCGCCACTCGGCGGCGGGCTCGACCGTGACGCGCACCCGGGAGAGGTCCACGGTGACCACGTCGTCCGGATCGTCCTTTCCCGCCTTGCGGTCGGCCGGGACGATCCGCAGTTCGTCCCGGTCCACGACGGCGAGCCGGCTGCCGTCACCGGAGACCTCGAACCCGTCGAGGGCCTCGACCAGGGTCTCGGCCCGGCGGGTGCCGAAGTCGAAGCGGTGCAGGCTGCTGCGCCCCGGCTTCTCGTCCGGGGTCGCCCTGGCGTTGCCGAGCTCGCCCGTGAGCGGGCGTTCCTGCCACACCACGCCGCCCTTGACGGCCCGCAGCCGCGCGTAACGGCCGCTCGGCACCGGGAAGGGGACGATGCGGTCGGCGAGGCCCTCCAGGTCGAGCCGGGTCTCGGCGGGGCCGGACGCCTCCGGGGTCTCGGCGTCGCCTCTCGCGTCGCCGTTCGCGTCGCCGTGAGTGCTGTCCCTGTCGCCGCCCTTGCCCTCACCCTGGTCGCCGCCCTTGCCGAGGGCCCGGCCCTGAGGCTGCGGGCCGAACGGGGACAGCGTGTCCGCCGCCAGAGTCAGCAGGTAGGGGCGGCAGGCGATCGGGAAGGACAGGTCGAAGACCTGCTCGTCGTACACCGGGTCGAAGTCGCGCACCGACAGGAAGGCGAGGTGCTTGCCGTCGGTGGTGAACGTCGGCGCGTAGTCCGTGAAGCGGGGCGAGGTCAGTTCGGTGACCGTGCCGTCCGCGAGGCGGGCGAGCCTGAGCTGGCGCGGGCTCTCCTCCGAGCTGAGCGAGTGGGACCAGACCAGCCACTGCGAGTCCGGCGAGAAGGCGAGGCCGCTGGCCTGGGCGTTTCCGCTGCGGTCCAGCTCGCGGATGCCGCCGGTGTCGACCTGCACCAGCAGGACCAGGCCGTCCCGGTTGGCGGCTGCGACCCAGGTGCCGTCCGGTGAGGTGGCCAGTTCCTCGACCCGGCCGAGGCTGCCGACGGCGACGCGGCGGCCGTCGGAGAACTCCAGGCCGTCCTCGCCCTCGGCGTCGGTGACCCACACCGACGCTCCGTCAGGGAGCGCCTGGGGCATGCGGTTGCGCACCCCAGGCGTGGCCGACAGGGTGCGCGCCGGTCCGTCGCGGTGGGTGACCCGGTGGATGGTCCCGCGTACCTCGATCACGCTGGAGCGCGCGTCCCCGTCCGGTGAGACCGCCCCCAGGTAGCGTCCCGCGCTGACCGGGTACGGCTGGCGGCCGGTGCGCGGTCCGCCGAGGCGGACGTCCAGACGGCGCGGCCGGGCGTCCGTCAGATCGTCGACCAGGAACAGCTCCCCGGCGCTGTGGTAGACGACGCGGGTGCCGTCGGTGGCGGCGTTCCGGGCGTAGAACTCGTGGTCGCTGTGCCGCCGCAGGTCCGAGCCGTCCGGCAGGCTGGACCACAGCTGGCCGACGCCGTCGTGGTCCGACAGAAACGCGATCCGCCCACCCGTCGCCCGACCACCACCCCCGAGGGGGTCACTCCGTGACGCACCCCCTGTCACCCACATCGGAGAGTCCAGGTTTCCGTCCACGTCCGCGTGCACGCGCGCGAAGTCGCCCTCGACGCCCAGCCACAACTTCCCCGCCGTGCCACCCCGGTAGCGCTTCCAGTGCGCGGGCTCGCGGCCCATCCCGGCGGACGAGAGCAGCACGCGCTCCCCCTCCGGCTCCGCCGCGACCCCGCCGACCCGACCATAGGGCAGCTCCCGGGCCGGGCCGCCGTCCAGCGGCACCGCGAACGCCCACGGGTGGGCCCGCGACATCCGCCCGACCGAGCTGAGCGCGAGGACGTCGAAACCCGTACCGCCCGCCGCGGGCGTCCAGCCGAGCACCGCCGTCTGTGCGCTGCCCCAGTACGTCAACCGCCGTGCCTGGCCGCCGTCGACGGGCGCGACATGCACCTCGGGCGCGCCGTCACGGGTAGAGGTCCAGGCGAGCAGGGTGCCGTCGGGCGAGAACCGGGGCCGGGTCACCGGCACCTGGTCGGCGGTCACCCGCCATGCCCGGCCGCCCGCCAGGGGAGCCAGCCAGATGTCGTCCTCGGCCACGAAGGTGACCAGGTCAGCGTGGATATGGGGGTAACGGAGGTAGCTGTCAGCGTCTGTCACGCCGTCACCCTAGCTGTCACCACTTACCGTGCGACAGAAGTTTCCGCTCCCAGCGGATCAGCTGTGGCTGACGGCCTGGGGGCGACAGGGCTCGGGCGCCCACCGCCCGGTCGCTCCCCAGGCCGTCAGCCCCAGCGACCGGTACGACCGAGCAGCAGCGCCCCGGCGGCGACCCCCGCCGTGGAGGTCCGCAGCACCGAGGGACCGAGCCGGTAGGGGGCCGCCCCGGCCTCGGCGAAGCGCTCCAGCTCGTCCGGGGACACCCCGCCCTCGGGGCCGACGACCAGCACCAGGTCGCCCTTCGCCGGCAGCGGGGCGGAGGCCAGCGGCAACGAGCCCTCCTCGTGCAGCACCGCGCCGAGCGCGGCGCCTGCGAGCAGTTCGGCGACCTGCCGGGTGCTCATGGCGTCCCGCACCACGGGGAAGCGCAGCCGCCGGGACTGCTTGCCGGCCTCACGGGCCGTGGCCCGCCACTTGCCCAGCGCCTTCGCTCCCCGCTCGCCCCTCCACTGGGTGATGCAGCGCGAGGCCGCCCAGGGCACGACCTCGTCCACCCCGACCTCGGTCATCAGCTCGACCGAGAGCTCGCCCCGGTCGCCCTTGGGCAGCGCTTGGACCACGACGACCCGCAGGTGGGGCTCGGGCTCGGCAAGGACCGCCTGCACCCGGACCTCCAGCACGTCCTTGCCGACAACACCGACGACGGCGCCGGACACGCCGCTGCCCGCGCCGTCCGTCAGCACCACCGGCTCGCCAACGGTCAGCCGCCGTACGGCCACGGCGTGGCGGCCCTCCGCGCCGTCCAGGCGGACGACCGCGCCCACGGCCGCACGGCCGGGCGCGAGCTGCGCCGTCTCCACGACGAACACGGGGGCTGTCACGACGTACCTGCTTACTCTCTCCAGCTCCGAGCTACAGCTCCGAGCTGATCACGACCGGCCGTTGAAGGCGTCCTTCAGACGCGAGAACAGCCCCTGCTGGCCGGGGGCGAAGGTGCCCTTCGGCCGCTCCTCGCCGCGCAGCTTGGCGAGCCGCCGCAGCAGCTCCTCCTGCTCGGCGTCGAGCTTGTTGGGTGTCTGCACCTCGACGTGCACTATCAGGTCGCCGCGACCGCCGCCGCGCAGGTGGGTGATGCCGCGCGAGTGCAGCGGGATGGACTGGCCCGACTGCGTTCCGGGCCGGACGTCGATCTCGACCGTCCCGTCCAGGGTCTCCAGCGGCACCTTGGTGCCGAGGGAGGCCGCCGTCATCGGCAGGGTGACGGTGCAGTGCAGGTCGTCGCCGCGGCGCTGGAAGGTGGAGTGGGCGTTCTCGCTGATCTCGACGTAGAGGTCGCCGGCGGGGCCGCCGCCGGGGCCGACCTCGCCCTCACCGGCGAGCTGGATCCGGGTGCCGTTGTCGACACCGGCCGGGATCTTCACGGTGAGGGTGCGACGGGCCCTGACCCGGCCGTCGCCGGCGCACTCGGGGCAGGGGGTGGGCACGACCGTGCCGAAGCCCTGGCACTGCGGGCAGGGGCGGGAGGTCATGACCTGGCCCAGGAAGGACCTGGTGACCTGTGACACCTCACCGCGACCGCGACACATGTCACAGGTCTGCGCCGAGGTGCCGGGGGCCGCACCCTCGCCGTTGCAGGTGGTGCAGACGACGGCGGTGTCGACCTGGATGTCCTTGGTGGTGCCGAACGCGGCCTCTTCGAGGTCGATGTCGATGCGGATCATCGCATCCTGGCCGCGTCGGGTGCGCGACCGCGGTCCGCGCTGGCCGCCGGCCGCGCCGAAGAAGGCGTCCATGATGTCGCTGAAGCCGAAGCCCGCGCCCGCGCCGAAGCCGCCGGGGCCCGCGCCGCCGCCGTTCGTCGACAGCGGGTCGCCGCCCAGGTCGTAGACCTGCCGCTTGTTCGGGTCCGAGAGGACCTCGTAAGCGGCGTTGATCTCCTTGAACCGCTCCTGGGTCTTCGGGTCAGGATTGACGTCAGGGTGGAGTTCGCGCGCCAGTCGGCGGAACGCCTTCTTGATCTCGTCCTGACCCGCGTCACGCCGGACGCCGAGTACCGCGTAGTAGTCCGTGGCCACCAAAATGCTCCGCTTGCTTCCGTTCGCGCCGACGTTCCCGACACTGCTGGGTCGTTATGAGGCAGCCAGGATCTGGCCGACGTATCTTGCCACCGCCCGGACGGCGCCCATGGTGCCCGGGTAGTCCATCCGCGTCGGTCCGACCACGCCCAGTTTGGCGACGGTCTCGTCGCCCGAACCGTAACCCACCGACACGACCGACGTTGAATTCAGTCCCTCGTAG
Organism: Streptacidiphilus sp. MAP12-16; assembly: GCF_041262165.1. Taxonomy (NCBI): domain Bacteria; kingdom Bacillati; phylum Actinomycetota; class Actinomycetes; order Kitasatosporales; family Streptomycetaceae; genus Streptacidiphilus; species Streptacidiphilus sp. MAP12-16. Next base: position 5,167 of record NZ_JBGCBY010000011.1, on the reverse strand, counting down.
GCGTTCTCATGACCGATCCGGACCATCATGCCCGCGTCGGCCGTCTCCCCGAGCAGCTTCAGCAGGACCACCTGCTCCTCCAGCGCCTCCAGCACGGGGGCGATGGTGAGCGGGAAGTCGTGCGGGAAGCGGGTCAGGTTGGCCGAGCCGCCGATCACGATCCGCTCCTCGGTCTGCTCCGCCAGGGCCTCGAAAAGCGCGGTGAGCACGGCCGCGACCGCGCCCCGGTCCTCACGTTCGAACGCCTCCGGAAGGTCCTGGAGCAGCGTCGGCACCTCGGCGAACCGCTGGTTCGCCGCACGGGTGTTCAACCTGCTGCGCAGGTCGGCGAGGACGGTCTCGCCGACCGCCGAGGGGCAGTCGATGAGCCGCTGCTCGACCCGTCCGGTGTCGGTGATCAGCACCAGCATCACCCGGTTCGGGGTGAGTGCCACCAGCTCGACATGCCGGACCGTGGAGCGGGAGAGCGAGGGGTACTGGACCACGGCGACCTGCCGGGTCAGCTGCGCGAGCAGCCGCACCGTGCGGGCCACCACGTCGTCGAGGTCGACGGCGTGGTCGAGGAAGCTGCCGATGGCCCGGCGCTCGGCTCCGGACAGCGGCTTGACCTCGGTCAGCCGGTCCACGAACAGCCGGTAGCCCTTGTCGGTCGGCACCCGGCCGGCACTGGTGTGCGGCTGGTGGATGTAGCCCTCGTCCTCGAGCGTCGCCATGTCGTTACGCACGGTGGCGGGCGACACGCCCAGATTGTGCCGCTCCACGAGCGCCTTGGAGCCGACCGGCTCCTCGGTGCCCACGTAGTCCTGGACGATGGCACGCAGCACTGCCAGCTTGCGGTCGTCGAGCTTGCGCTCCTCGTTCACGGGGCACGCACCTCCTGCCTGGCGGTCTGCTCGGGTACTCCCGGTCCAACATCCTTCCGGTTCTGGCACTCTGGATGCAGGAGTGCCAATACCCGTTCGGCCAGTGTAAGGCGCGAGGGTACGGGTCCGGAACGGCTGGGCCCCCCCATACGTACCTGTGGGTAGGCCCGACAGGGCAGAATTGCTGGAGAAGGCACACTTTGAGGAGGGGCCATGGCCAGGACACGCTTTGCACCGGATAAGGGCTTGACGAGCCGGATGCTGGCGACGATGTTCTTCATCGGCCTGCTGTATGTCGTTTTCGTCGGTGTCCTGCTGGTGGTTCTCAAGGGAGCCTGGCCGATCATCGCCGTGGTCGCAGGCGGTCTCTTCATCGCCCAGTTCTGGTTCAGCGACAAGATCGCGACCTTCAGCATGGGCGCCCATGAGGTCACCGCCGAGGAATACCCCGAGCTGCACGGGACCGTGGACCGGCTGTGCGCGCTCGCCGACATGCAGAAGCCGCGGGTCGCCGTCGCCCAGAGCGACATCCCCAACGCCTTCGCCACCGGCCGCAACGAGAAGAACGCTGTGGTGTGCGTCACCACCGGCCTGCTGCGCCGCCTGGAGCCGGAGGAGCTGGAGGGCGTGCTCGCCCACGAGCTCTCGCACGTGGCGCACAAGGACGTCGCGGTGATGACCATCGCCGGCTTCCTCGGCGTGCTCGCCGGGATCATCACCCGGGTGGGAGTGCAGTTCGGCCTGTTCGGCGGCTTCGACCGCCGGGACAGCCGGGACGACAGCACCGGCATGGTGATGCTGATCGTGATCGGCGTCAGCGCGGTCGTCTACGCCATCAGCTTCCTGCTGACCCGGCTGCTGTCCCGCTACCGCGAGCTGTCGGCCGACCGCTCGGCGGCGCTGCTGACCGGCCGCCCCTCGGCGCTGGCCTCCGCGCTGACCAAGGTCACCGGGCAGATGGCCGCGATCCCGACCCAGGACCTGCGCCGGGCGCAGCCCTTCAACGCCTTCTACTTCGCCCCGGCGATCTCGGCGAAGGAGATGGCGAGCCAGGCGTTCTCGACGCACCCCTCGCTGCAGCAGCGTCTGGAGCAGCTCGGCAAGATCTCGGCCGAGCTCGGCCGTTCCTGACCGCCGTCCCTGACCCCCTGTGCCTTCGACCCTGTCTGTGCCTTCCTGAGGAGCAACCATGGGCTTCCTTGACGCCCTGCTCGGCCGTACCAAGCCCGTCAAGCCGGACCTCGACCAGCTCTTCGGCCTGCCGTCCGCCGCGATCACCCTGCAGGCGGCGGCCGGGTTCACCCCGACCGGCGTCGGCTCGGTCTGCTTCGCCGCCGCCGAGGGCGGCGCGTTCGCGCAGGTGCAGCAGGACGTGCAGGCACTGCTGGACATGGACACCGAACGGGGGGCCGCGGCTGGGGGACACAGTCCCATCGAGTCGACCCGCGACTCGTACGGCTACACCTGGCTGACCTCGCGCCATGCCGCGGACGACGTCGTCTCCCTGGTCAGCGATGTGCACGCGGTGAACACGGCGCTGGAGAGCAACGGCTTCGGCCCGCAACTGCTCTGCTCGCTGGTGAACTTCACCGACACCCAGGGGCGTCGGCTCGCTCTGGTCTACCTCTACAAGCGCGGCACCTTCTACCCGTTCGCGCCGATGCCGCAGGGTGGCGAGAAGCGCGACAACGCACTGGAGCTGCAGATCAAGGCGATGATCGGCGACGACCTGCGGGTCGAGCAGGATCTGACCCGCTGGTTCCCGGTCTGGGGAGCGCCCGGCCTGTGACCCCGCCGCCCCGCTCGTACAGCGCCGACCTCACCCCGCCCTGGAAGCGCAGCACCCCCGCCCCCGAGGTGCCCGCCGAGCGGGACCTGGTGGTGGAGGAGGTGACGACCGGATTCTGCGGCGCGGTGGTGCGCTGCGAGAAGACGGCGGAGGGTTTCACGGTCACCCTGGAGGACCGGAACCGCAGGCTGCGGGTCTTCCCGATGACTCCGAGCGGCTTCCTGCTGGACGGTCGGCCGGTCACGCTGGTCCGCCCGGCGGCCGTCGCTCCGCCGGTCCCGGTGGCCCCGGCCCGCACCGCGTCGGGCTCGGTGGGCGTCCCGGGCGCGCGGGCCCGGGTGGCGCTGCCGAGCCGGATCTATGTGGAGGGACGCCACGACGCCGAGCTGGTGGAGCGGGTCTGGGGCGACGACCTGCGGATCGAGGGCGTCGTCGTGGAGTACCTGGAGGGCGTGGACGACCTCCCCGCCATCGTCGCCGACTTCGCGCCGGAGCCGGGGCGACGGCTGGGCGTCCTGGTGGACCACCTCGTGCCCGGCTCCAAGGAGTCGCGGATCGCCGAACAGGTCAGCGGCGCGGACGTGCTGGTCGTCGGGCATCCCTACATCGACGTCTGGCAGGCCGTGAAGCCGTCGTCGGTGGGCATCGCGGCGTGGCCGGAGGTGCCGCGCGGCGAGGAGTGGAAGGAAGGCGTCTGCCGCCGTCTCGGCTGGCCGGTGAACACCCCCGCCGCATGGCGGCGCATCCTCGCCTCCGTCGACTCCTACCGCGACCTCGACCCGGTCCTGCTGGGCCGGGTCGAGCAGCTGATCGACTTCGTCACCACCTGACCTCAGCCCGGGAGTCGACCCGAGCACGCCAGTCCGCCAGTGCCCGCCAGTGCCCGTCAGTCCACCAGGTCGCGTACCACCGCGTCCGCCAGCAGCCGTCCGCGCAGGGTCAGGACGGCGCGACCGGCGGCGTACGGCTCGGGGGCGAGCAGCCCGTCCGCCAGGGCGCGGTCGGCTGCCTTGCGGCCGGCCTCGCGCAGCAGGTCCAGCGGGCAGCCGTCGGACAGCCGCAGCTCCAGCAGCACCCGTTCGACCCGGCGGTCCTCGCCGCCGAGCCGCTCGCGGCCGTGCGCGGGTGTGCGCCCTTCGCTCAGCGCCTGCGCGTACGCCGCCGGGTGCTTGACGTTCCACCAGCGCACTCCGCCCACATGGCTGTGCGCGCCGGGGCCCGCGCCCCACCAGTCCGCGCCGGTCCAGTACAGCTCGTTGTGGCGGCAGCGGGCCTCGGGCCGGGCCGCCCAGTTGGAGACCTCGTACCAGTCCAGACCGGCCGCGCTCAGCAGCTCCTCGGCGATCAGGTACCGGTCGGCGTGAACGTCGTCGTCGGTCATGGGGATCTCGCCGCGCCGGATCCGGGCCGCGAGCCTGGTCCCCTCCTCGACGATCAGGGCGTACGCCGAGACGTGGTCGGGCTCCGCGCCGAGCGCGGCCTCCAGGGAGGCACGCCAGTCGTCGTCGCTCTCCCCCGGCGTCCCGTAGATCAGGTCGAGGTTGACGTGTTCGAAGCCCGCCGCGCGCGCCTCCGCGACGCACGCCTCGGGACGGCCCGGGGTGTGCCTGCGGTCGAGCAGGTCCAGCACGTGCGGGCGGGCGCTCTGCATCCCGAAGCTCAGCCGGTTGAAGCCGCCCGCGCGCAGCTCCGCGAGGTACGCCGGGTCGACGGACTCCGGGTTGGCCTCGGTGGTGACCTCGGCGTCCGCGGCCAGGCCGAACTCGTCCCGGATCGCCGCCAGCATCCGCACCAGGTCCGCGGCGGGCAGCAGGGTGGGCGTGCCGCCGCCGAGGAACACCGTCCGCACGGGCAGGTCGGCGTCACCCAGGACCTTCCGAGCGTGCCGGATCTCCGCGACCAGGTTGTCCGCGTACGTGTCCTGCGAGGCGACCGCGCCGGAGCTGCGCAGCTCGGTGGCGGTGTAGGTGTTGAAATCGCAGTAACCGCAGCGGGTGGCGCAGTAGGGGACGTGGACGTAGAAGCCGAAGGGCCGCTGCCCGAGCTCGCTCAGCGCGTGCTCGGGCAGGGCCCCGTCGGCGGGGACGGCTTCGCCGTCGGGAAGTGCGGAGGGCATACCGCCCATTGTCCGGCATCGGCCGTCCGGGTCGGCACCTCCATGTGCCGGTTGGTCTTACGGCGTGGTGTGCGGTAGCCAGTGGTCGTAGTCTCGGCTGATCGGGAGTCGAGCCCGTGGATGGTGGCCAACGGCCGCGGGGGGTATTTGTGCTGCTGCGGGAGCGGATTCCAGTCGGTGATTCGGCCAGAGTCTGGTGGGGCGAATTGCCGAAGAAGGAGCGGCTTCGGGTCATCAGTGAAGCCGAGCACGGTCGCGCGTACGACGATCAGCGCGTCGCCGCCATCGCCGTGGGCTGGGCCTGGCAGTTCCTGGGACCGCCCGAGACACGACGGAGGCCCAGCATCCTGGAGCGGCTGCTCTTCGTCCTCGACGTCCTGACGACCACCGCCGGCAGCA